>JAHRWC010000186.1 GCA_019090365.1 Flavobacteriaceae bacterium | reverse complement strand
TTCAATCCGTCGCATTGACCTACTTTGCTACTATTCCTTTTGGGTGTCTTCGGGAATCGAACCCTGTTCTCTTCATTCACAGTGAAGCATTTTACCGAATAAACTAAAGACACCATTTAGTAGACCTGAAAGGATTCGAACCTTTTCAACAAGAGTCAAATTCTTGTATGCTGCCTTTACATCACAGGTCGATTTGTAAGCTTAATAAGATTCGAACTCATACTACAAGGTTCGTAGCCTTGGGTGCTATCCATTACACTATAAGCTTAAAAGTACCCCTCCTTGGATTCGAACCAAGACTGTATGGATTTTAAGTCCAATATCTCTTCCAGTTGGATTAGAGGGGCATTTGTACAGGGAGAGAGATTCGAACTCTCAGTAAACAGGTTCTAAGTCTGCCGCGTATGCCATTCCGCCATCCCTGCATGGTACTCTGTAGGAGAATCGAACTCCTGTTTCCTGATAGAAAGTCAGGCGTACTAACCGTTATACGAACAGAGCATTTTTAGAAATCAAAATCAAACAAGCTTGTTTCGATTCTTTCGTCTGAGAAGCAGGATTCGAACCTACAACCTCCCGCGTCCAAGGCGGGTAAACTACCAACGTTATCTTCCCAGAAATTTAGCAGTACCAACGGGTTTCGAACCCGCAACCTTCCGGGAGACAACCGGACACTCTACCGTTGAGCTATGGCACTATTTGCGCGTCCACAAGGAATTGAACCTCAACCTTATCTTTTGGAGAGATAAATGCTAACCTTACACTATAGACGCTAGTGGAAATAGAAGGATTCGAACCTACAAGCTCCTAAGAGGCCAGATTTACAGTCTGGTGAGCCAACCAATTGCTCAATATTTCCGTTTGGTTTTCAATATGTCAATGAACTTTATTCAAAAAAAAAGACGCCTTTTCGGGCGTCTTTTATAATTTACATATGAATTGATTTTTCTAAATTTTTATTTCATAAGTAGTATATAGTAAGACGCGATTCTTTATCAGAATAAAATAATCTCGTTCCTCCTTTATGGGTTGATTAAAAATGATATGTAAACAATGTGTTATCATATATGCTTATTTATTGCAATGCTATTATTTGTTTTTTATTGCGATGCAAAGATGAAAACTTAATTTCAATTACACAATAAAAATATTATTTATTTTATTGATTATCAGTTAGTTATGTTATTTTTGAACATAGATATCCCTGTTCGTTTTTCAACGAATTTTTGGATAATTGGCAATCGTCTGTCTCTCTGTTGCTTATCTTCCAAATTGAATTTCTATGTGTTATCTACTAATCAAATATGTTTTTAAATTAATTTCAAAAAAAAAGCGTCCAATTTCTTGGACGCTTGCTTTATAAAGTATTTTTTAATTAAATATCGTTTCTATTCGGTATCAAATTTAATACATAGCGTCCTTTCTCGGTTGGAAAAATGTGTTTCCAGACGATAGTTGCACTTAATAATTAGTGCTTTTGGGTCGATATGTTGTATTAAATTCTTCATTATTTGATGCAAAAATGCATTATTTTCTTGTTTTTTTAGCACTTTTTGAAAATTTTGTGCTCTTTTTCTCTTTTTTATCTATTTTCTTCTTTTTAGGCATTTTACCTTTTATCCTGTTTTTTTCTTCTGCTAAATCACTCATAAATGATCCATTAAATGTAAACTTCTTTGCTGATTTTAAACACTTTAAAGCTTCTTTAAATTCAAATTTACTTTCAAATAGAATCGCTTTTTTAAGGTGCAAAACTGCCTTGTCAGTTCCTTTTACAGTTAATGCAAAATCAATTAATTTTTCTGCTTCTGCATAATCTTCATTCCATAATAACACATTGATATAATGAGGATATAACTTTATACAATGCATATCATAGCCTAAAGCCTCTTGAAAATATTCCTTGGCTTCTTCATATTCACCTAAAATTTCTCCCTGAACTCTAGCCATTAATCCTAATGCGATTGGGTTCTTATCATTATATGAAAGTGCATAATTTAATGCTTCCATTGTTTCTTCAATATCATAAGGAAATGCATCTAATGCCTTAAATAAATATGTATCGTTGATTGTCTTCATTTTATTCGTTTAACCTTTTACGTAAGTCATCTTTTAACTTACCTCGTTTTGTTTTATAGGAACTTTGCTCCTTTTTCTTCTTAAAATCCGATCCTTTAAAAACTTGAATCGGATTCCCTCGCTGTAATTGCAAATGATTTTCCCATTGAGATTCTATTTGCTTTTTCATCAATTCTAAATTAGCCTCTACCACTTTTTGTTTTAATCGTTCGATGGCTATTTTTTTATTTTGATGCTGCGATCTGCTATCCATCGCTACCACAAAAACTCCTGTTTTCATATGCAATGCTCTTACAGCAGAATTCACTTTATTAACATGTTGCCCTCCTGGCCCTTTGCTTCGCATGGTTTGAAATGAAATATCTTTTTCATTTATTTCTGAAACCTGCTTTTGCTCTAATTCGAATACACCGATGAACCAGTTTTTTCGTTTGTTGTATTTTCTAAAAGTGGAAGTGCCAATCCATTGAATGGTTCCTATCCAGTTTTTTAAAAATGCGCCCAAATCTTCTCCTTCTAATTGTAGGGTTACTGATTGAATCGTTCCGTTTTCTAATCCTGGAACTCGTTGCAGAATTAAATATTGAAAGCCTTTGTTTTTTATTGCAGCTAAAAAATATTTTAACACTTGTGCAACCACCCAACTACATTCAATGGGACCTCTACCGGCTGTTATTTGTATTATTTTTTTCATTGTTTTTCTTGTTTGCGTTAGGGATTAAGGTTTTGTTGAAGCTCCTCGAAGAGAGCGACTACCGAAAGCCCGACCCTCCTTTTTTTAGGAGGGTAACGCCCTAACTATTTTATTTATCCATTCTCACAATTTTAGGAGTAAACATTCCTACAACTTCGACCAATTCTTGTTGATTTGCCATCACTTTATTGATGTCTTTGTACGCCATTGGCGCTTCATCAATTCCGCCACCAATTAAGGTAACTCCATGATCTGCTAATTGCTTTTTGATCTCACTTTTTGTAAATGTTTCTTTACACTTACGTCTAGAAAACAAACGACCTGCACCATGTGATGCCGATTGTAAACTCTCTTGGTTACCTAATCCTCTCACGATAAATCCTGGCGCAGTCATAGAGCCTGGAATAATCCCCAACTCACCTTTTGAAGCTGGAGTTGCTCCTTTTCTATGAACGATACATTCTTTATTATTGACGGTTTGTTTCCATGCAAAATTGTGATGGTTTTCAATTCTAGCCACTGGTTTTTTATGCAATGCTTTAGCTATTCGATAATGAATATCGTCATGACAAGCCTTGGCATAATCTCCAGCTAAATTCATTGCCATCCAGTATTCTCTTCCGTCGTGAGTGTTGATATCTAACCATGCTAAATGCTGTACCTGTTTTGGTAACGGACATTGTTTTGTAGCTAAATAGGTGTAATGTTTTGCAATATTTGCACCCAATCCACGAGATCCACTATGAGATAATAATCCTAAGTAAGATCCTTTTGGAAGATTCCATTCGTTGTTTTCATCCTGAATGGTTACTTCGCCAAATTCAACAAAATGGTTTCCACTTCCTGAACTTCCTAGTTGTTTATATGCTTTATCTTTTAATCGTTTTACCATTTGAATCGTAGAAAATTCTTCTCTTTCAAAAATCTCATGATCATTGCTTTTTAGGTGAGATTTTCCCATCCCAAATTGCGTATGTTCTAAAAGATATCCTTTCAACTGATGTTCTCTTCCTTTAAAAAATGTGGCAGGAATATCGAATATTGAAAGGCTCATTCTGCATCCAATATCTACTCCAACTGCATAAGGAATTACAGCATTATCGGTCGCTAAAACTCCACCAATAGGCAAACCATATCCAACATGTGCATCTGGCATTAAGCTTCCTGCAACGGTTACTGGCAATTTTAATGCATTGTACAATTGCTCTTTTGCTTGATCGTCGATTTCATTTTCTCCATAGATTGTAAAAGGTGCTCTTTTTGAATTTAATTGGTGCATCTTTACCTCAACTGGGTCGATTAAACCTTCAACCACTTTGCCCCAGATTCCACTGTCTTTATATTTTTCTGGATGAAGCAAAACCTCTTTTGCTTCTGCTAAAATTTTGTTTTTATTTACTTTTTTATGGTATCTATTTATTTGCCCTAAAGCAATATTGATACTGTTGTTTTTAGGAAAACCTAATTTTATAAGGTCTCTTCCTTTTAACTTATTTCCCATGATTATAGATTTATTCTGAAAAATATATGTGTACTCTTCTTAGAAATTTTTACAATGCCTCGGAAATACTTACGTAGAAATTGAACATAAAAAAGTCCGAAACTTTATTGGCTTCGGACTTTCATATAGATCATTGTTTGATTATGAATAATGGAAGTCCTGAAGCATACACATAAAAGAACCTAGTCCTTTTGGTGTGTCTATGTGTTTAATTAATAACATCATTTTGTTCAGTTTTTAATATTTAATACTTGTTGCTTTATTGCGGTGCAAATATGAAATGTATTTTTGAAACACACAAATAAAATTTCAATTTATTTTATTGATTATCAATTAGTTAAGTTAAGTTTTAGCAATGGAATCCCTGTCCGTATTATTACAGATTTTGCCTTTTAGGATAAGACTTTATGGCTCATATATTTATGATTCAAAACATCCAGTATTTGAATTCTTATACTATGAATTAATTATATAAAAAAAGCGCCCAATTTCTTGGGCGCTTCTGCATTTTATATATTCTTAAAGAATTTCAGCTATCTTTTATGATATAAATACAGCGATTTATCGCCCTGTGTATGTAAAATGAATAAACTCATTCGCTAAATATTCTAGTTTTTTAATTATTAATGTTGCAAATATGGGAATTCTTATTGGATTATTAAAATTACTTCTTTTTAAAGCGTAAGCTTCCTGTTTCAATTTTAATGGCAGTCTTCGCAAGTATGGTGAAAATAAATGCTCCCATTGCCCAAATTCCTATGGTGACTCCAATTTCTATTCCTGTTGGTGTATATTCTGCTATTTTTCCATAAGGTCCAGGAATAAATCCAGGTACAATTAATCCAAATCCTTTTTCTATCCAAATAGCAACAAACAATATAAAACAAGTAAAGAACAATACTTTAAAATTATTTCGAAGTTTATGATAGGTAAGCATTACCGTTGCTAACACATTTAAAGAAATCGATGTCCAAATCCAAGGCAGTAAAGCTGTTTTTCCTTTAAGTCCAAAGAACAAGTAATAAGCACTTTCACTATGATGCGTAGGTGCATAAAATTCTTTAAATAATTCAGAAATCAACATGATCAAATTAATCTGAGCTGCAACAGTAACAACCATTGCTAACTTTTTAATGGTCTTATCTTTTATTTTAAACTCAGTATAGGTTCTAATTATAGCTAATACAATTATGATTAAAGCAGGTCCTGCTGCAAAAGCTGAAGCTAAAAAACGAGGTCCTAATAAAGCGTTATTCCAAAATGGACGCGCTTGCAATCCTTGGTATAAAAATGCAGTAACTAAGTGAATTGCAACTGCCCAAAAAACAGATATTAATGCTCCTGGCACATATACACTTGTCTTTGCTTTTTTCCCTTGGTAATGTCTAAATAATATATAGAAAGGAATGGTAATATTTAAAAAGAGATAACCATTTAAAACGATTACATCCCAAGCTAACATTGAATCTGGAAAATTAAAAACTCCAATTCCTGGAATCATATGCCAAAGTACTGATGGTCCTCCCATATCAGCAACAACAAAAGCCAAACACATCATTAGTGCTGCAACAGCAATACCTTCACCTATTAATACTGCTTGTTTAAAATCAATATCTTTTAAAACATAGGTTGGCATTACTAACATAACCGCAGCTGCAGCAACTCCAACTAGAAATGTAAAATTGGATATATACAAGCCCCAGCTTACTCTGTCGGTCATTCCTGTAACACTTAAGCCGTGCTCTAACTGCACCGAATAGCAATACATTCCTACTAACATTACGAATGTTAAAAAAGCCATCCAAATGTGATACTTTTTAGAACCACTTGTGATGATATCTAAACTATCTTTTATTAAGCTACCTAAAACTTTAAGTCTTCTCATCTAAAAATACTTTTAATCAATTAACTATATTTAATCCATGAAATACCAGAACTTAGGTTCTGTACCTAAATCCTCTTTAAGCCTAAAGACTTTTTTATTTTCAATCACCCAACGTATTGTACTATTAGGGTCTAATAGATTTCCGAAAATTCGTGAACCCGTTGGACAAGCTTCAACACAAGCGGGGTTTTTTCCAGCTCTGGATCTTTGTACACAAAAAGTACATTTTTCCATCACTCCCTTTTTACGCATTCTGTTTCCTAAATAGTGTTGGTCCTTGTTTACTTCTACTTCAGGAACTTCAGGTTTACTCCAATTAAATCGACGTCCATCGTAAGGACAAGCTGCCATACAATACCTACACCCAATACACCAATCATAATCAATTACAACTAAACCATCATCTTCTCTCCATGTTGCTTGCACTGGACATACATCTACACAAGGTGGATTGTCACAATGGAAACATTGAGTTCCCATATAAAAATGTCCTTCAGCAGGCACTTCATGATAATAATTATCATCTGCTTCATTGAAATTAAATCCTTTACCGTCTTTCATTTCATGAATACGGATATATTCCATTTGCGAATTTCTGTCTTGGTTATTTTCTTCAACACAAGCGCTTACACAATCCATGTAACCTTGACATTTTGAAATATTAAAAGCATAACCAAACAATACATCCTCTTCAGCATTTTTAGAAGACATACTTATATTTTTACCAGTACGTAATTGATACGATCTAACCAATCTATCTACAGTTCCTTTTTTCTCTTCATCGGTCATTAATTTATAATTTCCTTTGAACTGCTCTTCCCATTCGATTTGTGATTTTTCTTTCGTTTCATCTCCAGCAACTACACTACAAGAAGTGCTTATCGCTCCAGCTCCAATTGCTAAACTTGCGGTTAGCTTTTTAAACGCAGTTCTACGGTCCATTTTTACATTAAAAACTTGATCGAATCCGTCTGGTTGTTTTTCTTGAATAGGCTTATTATGAGAATTACATCCTGAGGAAGATTTTCCACAACCGCATGATGAAGACTCCTGCTTCTTCTTGTTTCCAAGATCTAATGAAAACCATTTTTTATCGTTACTACTCATACCTTTTAAATTTCATTATATGCGTTTGTACTAATCTCTTTCTTTAACTTTTTGAGTATTAAATCGGTCAGGCCATTTTGTCTCAAAATGTGGATCGTGCGGATTATGACAGTTTACACAAGTCATAGAAGCTCTTGGTGGCGCCCAACTTTCAAGTATTTTACCATGTGCTCCACCTTTCCAATCTTCAAATTGTCTAGTATGGCATTGACTACATAATTGATAACTGTTATTGAAATCGATTGAAGTGCCTGTAATACTTGTTAAGTCATCAATCTTTTTTGCATTGTGACAGGTAATACAGTTCATGGTTTTATCATCAGCATGATTAATGCTAATATCCCAATGTGCTTTTTTACTGTCCTTCAAATTCTGCATCTGATCTAAATCTTTTGTATGACATTCGGTACAGGCATACGATTTTATCTGACTTTTTCGTTCGGGAATAAGAAATGTATGTTCGCCTTCTGTAATTTCAATGGTATTTATATCTCCAATAAATTCTTCGGAAGAAATTGAAATACCATCGTAATTCTTGCTTTTAGCATCAATTGCATCTTTTATGTTGTGGTAATCATCCTCTTTATGCTTACAAGAAATTATTGTACTTGAAATAAGAAGTACACAGATTATATATATAAAATGATAGTTTTTCTTCATCGTTATTTATTTCTTATAAATTCTCCCACATCTGTGGTTATTTTATTATTAAGGACGTGACATTGTCTACAATTAATTCGCTCTGGATGACTTACTCTAATTTCAATTGGAGCACTTGGACCTGCGTGACACGACAAGCAATTTTCTCGCAATTGAATTTGATGCGGAATTACTGGAGGGCTTCCTAAAAGCGCATTATTAGTTCCAGCTATTGGTGCCGAAAAATCTTGATATGATCCACTAACAAATAGAGATTCTGTATTATTTGTTACATGACATTGCCTGCAATTTACCATTTCAGGATGTGGAGTAACAGGTGCGTAGGCATTAAATTTTTCAGTAAAACCTCCATTTTGATGACATTTTAAACATGCATTTTCACCTACTGTTTTATCGTCACTTATTTCGTGTGGAATGCTTGGAGGAGCTCCATAAAATGCTCTGTTATCATAATAACTTGATAATGATCTTTTGTGCTTATCATCATAAGGCATGTTTGCATAATCTAAAGCAAACTCAGAACGTTCAAATACTCCTTTTTCAGAAGGAATTATTGGAATAGAACTGTTCGTTTCATCTATAGGGACATAAGCTTCTTCAAGCCCTGTTTGATAGCTATAATTCCACACAACAATAAATGCAATGAAAAGAATTACAAATAGTGATATGATTCCTAATCTCTTTTTCATGGCTATACTTTTTCAATTTTAACAGCACATTTTTTGAAATCTGGTTCTTTAGAAATTGGACAGAAAGCATCTAAAGTAACATCATTTATCATCATGTTTTCATCAAAGAAAGGAACAAAAACTTGTCCTACAGTTGGTAATCCTCTTTCATTTATTGAAGCAGGAAGTACACAAGATCCTCTTCGAGAAACTACTTTTACATTTTCACCGTTTCTAATCCCTAATTTACTAGCATCCGTTGGATGAAACTCAACATAAGCTGCAGGCATTGCTTTATGTAATACTGGGATTCTTCTTGTCATAGAACCTGTATGCCAATGTTCAATAACTCTTCCTGTATTTAACCAAAATGGATATTCATTATCTGGAGATTCTGCTGCTGGCTCGTAAGGACGTTGCCAAATTACAGCTCTTCCGTCTGGTTTTCCGTAGAAATCAAATTCTTCACCATTACTACATGCAGGGTCATATTTTGCGTTGAATCGCCATTGTGTAGATTTACCATCTACATAAGGCCAAATAACACCTGATTCTTTTTTTAATACCTCTAATGGAGCCATTCCGTGTTTTGCTCCTTCATGAAATTGTCTGTATTCATTGTAAATCTCATCCACATGGTTTTCTCTAGAGTAAGGAAATAAATCTCCATAACCCATACGTTTTGCAACTTCAATAGTCATCCAAGCATCGGGAGTAGTTTCTCCAGGTCCTTCCACCATTTGATCCCAGTGTTGTGTTCTTCTTTCTGAATTACCATACAGTCCACTTTTTTCAATATGCCATGAAGCTGGTAAAATTACATCAGCTACATCGGAAGTTGGCGTTGGAAATACATCTGAAACAACTATAAAACAAGAATCTTTTTCCATTGCTGGACGGTAACGGCTTGTTTTTGGTAATGAAACTAATGGATTTGTTACCTGTGTCCAC
>JAHRWC010000185.1 GCA_019090365.1 Flavobacteriaceae bacterium | reverse complement strand
TCTTTTACTTAATTTAGGTTTTATAGCCTCCATTTCAGGCCTGGGAGTCATTTTTTATCTTCTTAAAAGCGTCAGTACATCCGTCAAAAGAGGAACACTGGTTCCTGAAGATTCGGTATACTATACTGCTCTTATCGTTTTAGGGATTATCGCTGGATTAATTTTATCCGAAATCCTTACTTTAAACAGTGGAGCAACTACTACAAATATCAACTTGTTTAATAAGAGTCTGTTAGCCTTAGTTGGTGGATTCTCTTCGGATGCAATTTTTTCTATACTACAAGGGGTTATTGATAAAATAAAAAATATTTTCGTTCCTTCAAATCAATAATATTATGATTACTGAAAAAAACTTTAACGATGTAGTGCCAGATGTTAATTGGAATTATGCTAAAAAGTATGTTCCTTTATTTGATACGGTACTTCCCGAATATGAAATCGACACTCCTTTAAGAAAAGCGCATTTTCTAGCACAAGTTGCTCATGAAAGTGGTGGATTTAAATTTGTAGTTGAAAATTTAAATTATTCTGCAAATGCTCTATATAATGTGTTTAGAAAGTATTTTCCAAACCTTGAAATTGCGAATGAATATGCAAGGCAACAAGAAAAAATAGCCAATAAAGTATATGCAAATCGGATGGGAAATGGTGATGAAGCTAGTGGAGAAGGGTGGAAATTTAAAGGACGTGGTTTAATACAATTAACTGGGAAAAATAATTACCAACAGCTTTCTGAAAATACAGGGCAAGATTTTATAAGTAACCCAGATTCAGTTGCAAATCCAGAATGGGCATTAACCTCAGCTTGTTGGTTTTGGAAGAAAAACAACATCAATAAATATGCTGATGATGATGATATTCATATGGTAACTAAACGTATCAATGGAGGCTATAATGGCTTACAAGATAGACAGCATTATTTAGAGGAATTTAAAAAGATATTCAATATCGATTAACTCAGGAAGTCATCAATTTCTGAAGCTATTTTTAATTCTTTAAAATTAGGGTGTTTAATTTCATCTTCTACATGTTCATGAATCCATGTGGTATGAAATGGAATATGAAAAGCATGGGCGCCCATTTCTAAAACTGGTAGAATATCAGATTTTAATGAATTACCTATCATTAAAAATTCTTCAGGTTGAATATCTAAATGATTCACAAGTTTTTGGTATTGTTTTGGAGTTTTATCAGACATCACTTCAATATGATGAAAATATCCTTCTAAACCAGATCTAATCAATTTTCGTTCTTGATCTAATAAATCGCCTTTAGTTGCAACCACCAACCTATATTTTTTTGAAAGTGATTTTAATGTAGCTTCAATATCATCTAATAATTCAATAGGTTTTTGAAGCATCTCCTTCCCTATTTCTATCAATTCTGAAATAACTGAATTAGGAATTTTACTATCTGAAATAGAAAGTGCAGCTTCAATTAGTGATAACGTAAAGGGTTTAATACCGTAACCATACAGCCCTAGGTTTTTCATTTCTACTTCAAATAAAAACGTATTGCAATCTTCTTCATTCATGTAATCTTTCAGAAGTGTACAAAAATCAGCTTCAGCTTTTCTAAAATAAGGTTCATTAACCCATAGTGTATCATCTGCATCGAATGCAATTACTTTTATTCCTTCTAAAACCATAGAAAAGCTTTATTGTTTTTAAGACTTTAAAAGTACAATTAACTTTATAAAAAAAAGGTTAATGAACAATATTCATCAACCCTTTCTCACAAAATAATAATATAAAACTTATTCTTTTGAAGCTTTTACAACAGTACCTAAATCAAGTGAAATAGCTAGATTATCAAACCAAGCTCTACTAAAAGAAATTTTATCATCGTTTACTTTAAACACTCTATGCCAAGGTGCACTATATTCATATCCACTACTATTCTCTTTAGCTGTGTATGTACCCCAAACATTTACCCATTCTCCAGCGAGATCACCTTCATTAACAACTAATGCTGTAGCTACAAAAACACCCGCATCTTGATTACTTCGTAAAGAATCTATTGCTGTCCATGCATACGTTAATTGGTCTATGTTCATAGAATCCTTTTGAGAAGGTCCATAATCCATAAAATCGTCTGTTACTAGGCTTCTAACCTTATCTTGTTTATTGGTGATTAAAGCGTCTATAAATTCAGATACTAATTTAATATTTGCATCTTCATTAGAACTTATGTCGTAGGCTCTTGCTTTTTCTTCTACAGCAGGTGCTTCTTCTTTCGTTTCAGCGTCTTTGCAAGAAAATGTAGTCAAACAAATTACACATGCCAAGGTTACAAAAATTGATAGGGAATTAATTTTTTTCATATTTAAATAATTAGTTAGTGAATGTCACTTATTGTAAGTGACTGATTTTCAATATACAAATTATTTTAAAACAATAAAAAAATACAAGATGAGATGTCAAAAATGACTATTAAATACCAAAATCCCAATTTAGAATTAAGTTAAATGAATTTGTTTTTAATGTTCCATCATTGTAGACTGGTGCATCACTAATATTAGAAAGTCCTAAATTTTCTCTGACCTCAATATTTAAATCATGTTTTTCGTTAAGAATAATTTTAGTTCCTAAACCTATTGATAAACCAAAATCAGTTTTTTTATATAAATCTGAAAAATCATCATCAGGATAGCCACTTGTTTTTGAAGAAGCTTTCAATAAAAAACCTACAAAAGGACCTCCATTTACAAAGAAGTTTTTATTGTTCCCAAAGTTATATTTTACCATAATTGGCATGACTAAATATTTATGTGAAGCTTTTGTTCTAGCATCTAGTATATAATCAATACCATAATATGTATTTTCATTACGAACTACTTTAGTTTCAAAATTCAAATTAGTTTTAATGGAAAAGTTTTCATTTAAATAATGTTCAAAACTAATCCCTATTAATAAACCCAAATCAGCTTTAGATTCTTCAATTAAATCATTTCCTCTTAACTTAGAATAAGAGATCCCGCCATTGATTCCAAACTTAGATTCGTTATTTTTTTTTTCTTCTTGAGCGAATGATAAGTCAGTTATGAACACTATTAAAAATAGTGCAATTAGGTACTTTTTCATTTATATAATTATCGAATTAATTTTTTATACTTAATACGTTTAGGCATTAAATCACCTCCAAGTCTTTTCTTTTTATT
>JAHRWC010000184.1 GCA_019090365.1 Flavobacteriaceae bacterium | reverse complement strand
TAAAAGAAGCTTTAAGACAATTAGAAGAGATTGAAAAGGAAATTTTCAAGAGTGTTCAAAACTCAAAAACAGTTCAAATGTTAGGTTTAGAAGTACTTAGCGTAAATGTATTGGGGGTAACTCCAAACCCTGAAATGGCAAGAGCTTTGGAAGCACAAACAAGAGAATCATTACAAAAGGAAGCCGATCAAGCTGTTTATGAACGTAGAAACTTCGCTGTAGAACAAGAACGTATTATACAGGAAAGCGAATTAAATACTGAAATTGCTGTTGAAGAAAAGCAAAAGCAAATTGTAGAAAAGAAAATGGAAACCGATATTGTAAAACAAGAGAATGATCAAAAACTCAATGAAATGGAAATGACATCAAGTATTTCTCTTGAAGAACAAAAGAAAGAATTGATTGATATTCAAGTTACAAATGAAAAGAAAGAGGCTGATGTAAAAGAATATGTATTGAATGCTAATTTAAAACCATACAAGGAGTTAGACTGGAAAACACTAATGGCTATTAGTAATAATGGAAATGATCCAAGCAATAATATAGCTCTTGCTTTTAGAGAATTAGCTGAAAATGCTGATAAAATCGGAAACTTAAATATTTCACCTGAGCTATTAGATTCTATTGTTAGAAGTAAATCATAAGTAAAATGAAATTTGAAAGAATAATAATCATAAGAGAGAAAACAAGGCTTGAGCAATTAATCGAAAGATTTAATTCAAAAGCTCAAGCCAAGTTTTATATTGAAAGTTCTGGTGGAGACTTTACGTTTTTTGAACTTGAACACCACACTTTTTATGAATCACTTTCAAAAATTAAGGAATCTATTGCTGAATTTCTAAAATATAAAATCATAAACCGTTCGTTTTTACCAACATATATTTTCACAGAAAACGATTTAGTATTGGTTATAGGGCAAGATGGATTGGTGGCAAATACTGCAAAATACGTTGATGGATTACCAATTATTGGAATTAACCCAGATATTGAGCGTTATGATGGAGTACTTTTAAAACATACTCCTAGCGATTTAAAAGGTATTTTAAAAAATGTAATAAAGGGTAATTTTGAAACCAAACAAGTAACTATGGCAAAAGCTACTTTAAATGATGGGCAAGTTCTTTTAGCATTTAATGATTTCTATATTGGCGCAGACTCACATGTATCATCCAGATATAGTATTGATTTTAAGGGAATAAAAGAACAACAATCTTCTAGTGGCATTATAGTATCAACAGGTGCTGGATCCACAGGATGGTTAAGTTCTATCTTTAATATGACAAATAACATTAGTGGATATTATAATACGAATTCGCCCACTTATGGAACAAATATAGATTGGAATGCTAACAAACTTATATTTGTGGTTAGAGAACCTTTTTTAAGTAAGATGTCGCAAATAAATATTGGACATGGAATAATTACCAAAAGAAATACATTAAAAATCGAATCGAATATGCCAACAAAGGGAGTAATTTTTAGTGATGGTATTGAGTCTGATTTTTTAAATTTCAACTCTGGTAGTAATGTTGAAATAGGGATTGCAAATGAAAAAGCTAATTTGATAATTTAAAATGAAACTAATAACAAAATTATATAAGGAACAATTGAGTGAGTGGCCTCAATCAGGTAATCATATCATGGCTCAATTTGATCAGGAAAAGATAATAGTCTATCAATCATATAGACCAGAAATAGGGAACTTTGCAGTGCAGAATCAATTTTTCGGAGGCGCTTTTAGTTTGAATAGAATGACTTGGATAAAGCCTAATTTTTTATGGATGATGTATCGCAATGGTTGGGGTAAAAAAGAAGGACAAGAGGTTGTGTTAGCCATAACGTTAAAACGAGAAACATTTGAAGATTATTTAAGCAAGGCTGTATATTCTAGTTTTCAAAAAGATATATATCAAACAAAGGAAGATTGGCAAAAAGTGGTGAAAAGTTCAAATATAAGATTGCAATGGGATCCAGACCATGATCCTTATGGGAGTAAAGTAGAAAGAAGAGCGATCCAATTAGGAATCCGAAACAAAGAGATCGTAGCCTATGCAAAAGAAAGCATTTTAGAGATTGAAGATATATCCGACTTTGTAAAACAACAGTATGTCCATGTAGCTAATAATGACCTTGATCAATTAGTTGTACCCTACGAAAGACCGTTTATATCTACTAACAAAGAAGTAAATAGTAAATTAAAATTAGAATAATTATACAGTAGATGCTCATACTAAAGCAGTTGGTAACATCCTATAATTAATAGTTTAAAAAGTGAAACATTTTTAAATGTACTTCGTCTTATTTAAAATAAGATTTTTAAACTCTAGAACTAAAATGCAATCATTATACAAGTCTGAAATAGGAAAAGCTGAAATTTTAAACCTTTATGATCAAAAATTAAAGGGTTTAAATATCAATTATCATTATAAATCCATTAAAACCTCTTTTGGTAAAACCAATCTAATTATTACTGGAGACGATACAAAACCACCAATAATAGTTGTTCATGGTTCTAATGGTTGTGCACCAATTGCTTTAGAAACGTATTCAGGTTTAGAATTGCATTTTCAAGTTTTTGCAGTTGATGTATTGGCGCAACCCAATAAAAGTTCAGAAACACGATTGTCAATGAAAAATGAAGATTATGGCAAGTGGCTACATGAAGTCATTGATGATTTAAAAATAAAAAATGTAACGCTTGCAGGGTTTTCATTTGGGGGCTTGATTATTTTAAAAACACTAGAATTCAAGGATGTAAATATCAAAGAAGTGTTTTTATCAGCGCCAGCATATATCGTAAACGGAAACCCATTAAAAGCATTGTTTAAAGTTTTTATTCCCATGAAACGTTATATAAAAACAGAAAAAATTAAATATGTAGAACGGTTTTTAAATGAATTATTTACTGAAAAAGACACCTTTGCAACACAATTTCTTTCCAAAGTGTTTTTACATTTTAAGATGGATTTTTCACCAGTACCTGTTATTAAATCTAATGCTGCTAAATCTATAAAAACTCCCATTACGCTTATTGCTGCAAAGAACGACTTAATGTTTCCTGGAGAAAAAATGATTAAACGTGCGAACAACATATTTCCATCATTAAAGAAAACAATAGTATTAGAACAGTCAAAACACGTTCAAAATAAAAATGATAATAAACAAATTGTAAATTTAATACATGGAGTTTCTAAATAAAATGTTCACAATACAAATAATAACAGCAACAACAGTCTTATTAGGCATTACATACTTAGAAAAGCAAGAAAACCAACATATCCCATTTAAAACTGCCTAAGAAATACAATGATCTACAGTATCTTCTGCTATGTTAATTAAATGCAAAGCAATCATGAGCTCGTCTAAAACAATATTAACGCTGTGATTAAACACTCTTTTCACGAAGCGACAATAAGAGAGATGTAGAATGTGCATGGAATGGATAAGTCTATTAATAATTACGCATTCGCTTATTTACTATATACATGCATTATCGTACTTTGTAAATAAACGTATTATATTAAATTTATATGAATGTAATACGCTTTATATACGTTATACTTACGGTATAAATACGCTATAGATACGCTATACTATATAATTATTTCGTTATCTTACACGAAATGAATTAGATATGGCAAATCAAGAAGGAATTATTCAGATTGTTGGAACTCTAGGAGGAATTAATTTTTATAAACGAAAGGGGGTAGCTATTGCCAGAAAAGCAGGCGGTGGTTTTACTCGTGAGGCTATTAAAAATAAGCCATCGATGCAACGTGTTAGAGAAAACAGTAATGAGTTTGGTCGTTGTTCTAGGGTTAAAAAAGAATTTAGATTGGGATTACTCCCTTTTTTAATTGCTGTTAAGGATGGTGATTTACATGGAAGGATGATGCGTTTGTTTCAGCAGATAAAAGTGCTGGATACAGTGAATACACGTGGAAGTCGTACTGTGGCACAGGGCATGACCACTGCTATGGGAAGGAAGTTATTAAAAGATTTTGACTTTACGCCCCAGTGTACCCTTCTACAAATGTTGCCCGGTAATTCTCAATTTAATTGGGATACGTATCGGTATGTGGTAACAGATTTTGCTATACAAGATGTTGTATTCCCGAAGGGAGCCACGCATGTTGGATTACAGATGGGTTTGTTATGTTTTGACTTTGAAACGTTGGCATCTACTTTATATACAAGTGATCATTTTTTTATAAATAAAGAATTTACAGCGAATACATTTGCTTTGGAGTTAACTGAATTACCTACTGCGGCAGGTGTGCAGATTGCTGTATTGGGATTGCAATTTTACCAAGAAGTGGAAGGTGAGTTGTATGCTTTTAATACACAACATGCTGTAGGTGTATCGACTTTAGGAGTTAAGCAAGGGTTGAGTTCATGAATTGATACAGGATTAAATGTGGGGCTAAAATAGTAGGCCTTTCATTTTTTTAATACTATTTAGTAAACCAAAAGTAATTATGCTACAACCTAAAATTAGTTCTAACCACCAAAAGAAATCATTAATCTTAAAAAGAATTATAGATAATCTTATTACGAGATAAGCCATTAATAAATAATTAATTAAAGTTTTATTCTTTTCTTTTAGTGCAAAATAAATAAGGTTGCCAAGTATTAACAATGCGCTAATTATAATTATTTCTGTATTATAAGACCAATGCATAACACGCATTAGTATGGCCATAGTTAATATAGCACTAAGTATCCAACCAAAAATTCCAGGATATTGTTTTTTAATTAATGTGCTTTCCATAAAACAGATAATTACTAATAAAAACAATTTTATATTAGTTTTAGGAATCGCACTAAAATCTATTATATCTGTTTGTATTAC
>JAHRWC010000183.1 GCA_019090365.1 Flavobacteriaceae bacterium | reverse complement strand
TTACTCATTTGTACTATTGGAGCAATCATAAAACCTAAGAATAAAGTAAAGGATATAAATTCACCAAAAGTCATGGTATTATCCATCATAAAATAACCTCCAATACCCATAATTCCTGCTGAAGCCAATCCTAATAAAAAAGTTGAAGAACTCGTAATTAAAGCCGTAGCAGTTAAACTTTTCTTTACATTGAGGTATAATTTCTCAGCTCCTTCTTGGAAAGATTTGTTTTCTTGCTCTTCGGCATTAAAACCTTTTATCACTCTAACTCCTCCCAAAGTTTCAGTTAAACGTCCTGTAACCTCAGCATTAATCACTCCTCTTTTTTTAAATATTGGGCGTATATATCCGAAAGCTTTCATAGCAATAATGGCAAAAAGCCCTACAGGAACCAATACAAATACAGTCATTAAGGCATTAATGTTAATCAAAATAATTAAGGATATCACCGCTGTTATCGTTCCTCCAATTAACTGAACCAATCCTGTACCTACTAAATTTCGAACTCCTTCAACATCTGTCATTACTCTAGAAACTAGGGCTCCTGTTTTATTATTATCGAAAAAATTAATAGGAAGTGAAAGTAATTTGCGTTGTACTTGAGATCGCAACAAATAGATTAAATGTTGAGCCTCAACGCTTAATAAGCGTGTTAGCGAAAAAGAAGTTAATGCTTGTACCAAAATGGCAGAACACACAATTAAAATAAGCATCCAAAGTGAATGCATATCTTTTGAAGGAACTATATCGTCCATGAGTGTTTTACTAGCAAATGGGAGTACCATTCCAGCTAAACTTCTAATAATAATTAGTATTAAGCCAAGTAAAACAATTTTTTTGCGGGGCCAGATATATTCTTTAAATGCCCATTTATAGGAAACTTTCTTTTTAGTCATGCGATAAATATACCCAATATTGAGCCAAAAGACCCACTATGACAATTAGACAAGTTAGGACTTCAATTATTAATATTTATATAAGGACTATAACAATATGAGAAGTTCTATAAAAAGAAAAGCCTCCAGATTTCTCTGGAGGCTTCTTAGTAGCGGGAACTGGACTCGAACCAGTGACCTTCGGGTTATGAGCCCGACGAGCTACCTACTGCTCTATCCCGCGATATGGGTGTTCAAAATACTCTTCTTAGCTTTTAACTTTCGGTTCATAATGCCGACAGAAATATTTCGGACTGCAAAGATACAATGGTTTTAAGACATAACAAGGAATTATTTACAGAATTTTACTGTTCGATGCTATTTGCCTCAAAACTCGTAAGTTCCCCTTCTAAATACTGTACAGTAAGCTCTATTGGATTACAACAAACCTCACAATCTTCAATGTATTTTTGAAAAACAACAGAATCATCTAACAACATCGAAATGTGTTCCCAACAATGAGGACATTGAAAACTGTGTTCATTCATTATTCACTTATTGCTTCAATTTGTTCAGTGACCAATTCCCAATCTTCCATTAATTTATTTAATTGGTCTTTCTTAGCTTGGTAGTGATCAAAGAAATTTTCTTTTGCAATAGTAGCATCATAATTAATAGCTAACTCAACATCAGTTTCCTTTATTTCTTTTTCTAAACTTGTTATGGAAGCTTCAATTTTACTCAATTTATTTATCAGCGACTTTTGCTTTTTCTGATTTTGATAGGATTCTTTACTTGAAGTTGTTTTTTTATTATTTTCTGAAACAACTACTGTTTTCTTTTCTGCTTCCCGTAAATTTTGAAGATTTCTTTGCTCTAAGAAATAATCAATATCTCCTAGGTATTCTTTTATTTTATGATCTTTAAATTCATAAATCTTATCGGTCATTCCCTGTAAAAAATCACGGTCATGAGACACAAGAAGTAATGTCCCTTCAAACTTTTTTAAAGCTTCTTTTAAAACATTCTTCGATTTAATATCTAAATGGTTGGTAGGCTCATCCATCACCAATACATTTAAAGGTTGCAATAATAATTTAGCTAATGCCAAACGATTACGCTCTCCTCCACTTAACACACGCACATATTTATCTACATCATCACCTCTAAACAAAAAGGAACCTAAAATATCTCTAACCTTACTCCTATTCTTTTCGTTAGCAGCATCAATCATGGTGTCTAAAACGGTTTTTGTGCCGTCAAGATAATCTGCTTGATTTTGAGCAAAATATGCGATCTGAACATTATGGCCTAGTTTTAATTGACCTTCATGAGAAATCTCATCAACAATAATTTTTGCCAAAGTAGATTTTCCTTGACCATTCTGACCAACGAAGGCTATTTTACTATCTCTTTCAACCAAAAGGTCAACACCTCTTAACACTTCCTTTTCTCCGTAATTTTTTGAAATATTCTCAGCTTCTATTACAACTTTTCCTGGAATTACAGAAACTGGAAATTTTAAAGTCATTACACTATTATCGTCTACATCAACTTCTATACGATCAATTCTATCTAATTTTTTAATTAAAGATTGAGCCATAGTTGCTTTACTCGCTTTTGCTCTAAATTTTTCAATTAACTTTTCAGTCTGCTCTATTTGTTTCTGCTGATTTTTTTGAGAAGCCAATTGTTGCTCTCTTAACTCTTGCCGTTGAACCAAATATTTAGAATAAGGTTTATTATAATCGTATATTTTTCCTAATGAAATTTCTATGGTTCGGTTGGTGATATTATCTAAAAACATTTTATCGTGTGAAACGACAACAACAGCACCTGCA
>JAHRWC010000182.1 GCA_019090365.1 Flavobacteriaceae bacterium | reverse complement strand
ACACCAGTTAGATGGCTAAAAGTAAAGTTTAATCCGACAAAAATACATATTTGGAGATAAAATGGACAAAGCTTAAAAATTTAAAACGAAATAGTTAACTTCGTAATCGTAAAAATTATCATTTTAAATATCAATATAAAGTTATGAAAGAAGTATATATCGTATCAGCTGTAAGAACCCCAATAGGAAGTTTTATGGGAAGTTTATCTTCATTAACTGCTACCCAATTAGGGTCTGCTGCTATAAAAGGAGCCCTAGAAAAAATTAATTTAGACCCAAATCTTGTTGAAGAAGTATATATGGGTAATGTGGTTCAGGCAGGTGTTGGACAAGCTCCTGCAAGACAAGCGGCTATTCATGCTGGATTGTCAAATACTGTACCTTGTACAACTGTAAATAAAGTTTGTGCTTCAGGTATGAAAGCTGTTATGAATGCAGCTCAATCTATTGCACTTGGAGATGCAGATATCATCGTTGCTGGAGGAATGGAAAGTATGAGTAATATACCCCATTATGTACATATGCGTAACGGACATAAATTTGGACCAAAATCGATGGAAGATGGTATGCAAAAAGATGGTTTAGTTGATGCTTACGATAAAAATGCAATGGGAGTTTGTGCTGATTTATGTGCAACTGAACATAATTTCTCTAGAGAAGAACAAGATAATTATGCTATTCAATCTTATGAAAGATCTGCTAAAGCATGGTCTGAAGGTAAATTTAACGATGAAGTAATTCCTGTTGAAATTCCACAAAGACGTGGCGAGCCTGTTATTTTTTCTGAAGATGAAGAATACAAAAACGTTAAAATGGAGAAAATTCCAAACTTACGTGCTGTATTTTCAAAAGAAGGAACAGTTACAGCTGCCAATGCTTCAACAATAAATGATGGTGCTGGAGCCATGATCTTAATGAGTGCTGAAAAAGCAAAAGAATTAAATTTAACTCCTTTAGCTACTATTAAAGGATATGCAGATGCTGCTCATGAGCCAGAATGGTTTACGACAGCTCCTGCAAAAGCATTACCAAAAGCACTTGCCAAAGCAAACATATCTATTGATGATGTAGACTTTTTTGAATTTAACGAAGCATTTGCTGTTGTTGGATTAGCTAATATGAAGTTATTAGGCTTAAATGATTCAAATGTAAATGTGAATGGTGGAGCTGTATCATTAGGACATCCTCTTGGATGTAGTGGTGTAAGAATATTAATCACACTTATCAATGTACTTAAACAAAATGATGCAAAAATAGGAGCCGCAGCTATTTGTAATGGAGGTGGTGGTGCATCTGCATTAGTACTTGAAAGAGCTTAATATTCTATTAAACTAATAATGATAATTTAAATGAAGTACGGTATTTGCCCATTAAGTATTGTTCCTTTAAGGTTTGAAGCCGCAGATACTAGTGAGTTAGTTTCACAAGTATTATACGGTGAAATTTTTAAAGTCTTAGAAGAACGTAAAAAATGGAGCCGAATACGGTTAGCATTAGATAATTATGAAGGTTGGATTGATAACAAACAATTTGATTTTGTTTCTGAAGAAGATTACAAGGAATTAAATTCAAAAACACCTCAACTATCTTCAGAATTGGTAGATTTTGTAGCAGACTCTGAAAATGGGTTAATATCTATTTGCTATGGAAGTAATGTTCATAATTCAAATTTTCTGAAACATACATTTGAAGGAAACTTCATTTCTGAAAAACTACCTAAATCACAAATTATTGAAACTGCGCTACATTATTTAAACAGTCCCTATTTATGGGGAGGGAAAACTCCTTTTGGTATTGATTGTAGTGGTTTTACACAAATGGTCTATTTATTAAATGGCCATCAATTGTTAAGAGACGCTAGTTTACAAGCTTCTCAAGGAGAATCTTTAAGTTTTATTGAAGAAAGTGAGCCTGGAGATTTAGCATTTTTCGATAATGCAGAAGGAGCTATTACGCATGTAGGAATAATAATGGAAGACCATCATATTATTCATGCACATGGTAAGGTGAGAATTGATCGATTGGATCATTCAGGGATATTTAATGAAATTTTAGGCAGGCATACTCATAAACTTAGAGTTATAAAAAGAATTATATAAATAAAAAAAGGTTCCAAAATTGGAACCTTTTTTATTATAATCTATTATGATAATAGTCTATTGACCACCATTACTTTCAATTCTTGTTTTCATAAGCTTAGCTTTATCATCCATACCTAATAACTCATATATATTTTTTAAAGTCCTAGCTAATTCAACATCATCACTACGTAAATCAGATGCTTTTTCTAAGAAAGGAATTGCTTCTCTATAAAGCTCATTTTTCTTTTCCTTCAATGCGTCATAACGATCGTAATCAGCACTTGAAGTACCTAAACCATTCATTTCTTCAATGATCACTGTTTCACCTTCAAGAATTATCTGAGCTTTATTAATTAACGCTGCAGAATAATTTGGGTTAATTTCAATAGCTTTAGAATAATACTTTAAAGCTTCTTCCTTATTACCATTTTTTGAATTAGTAACTCCAAGATTAAAGTAAAGATTTTCATCATTTGGTCTTAATTCAATAAGCTTTTTAGTCATCTTATTAAAGTTATCAAAATCTCCTAACTTATAATACATACTTGAAGCAATGTTAAGTAAGTCAAAATCATTTGGACTTTCAGCAATTAATTTATTAAGCAACGTTATAGCCTTATCATTTTCACCAAGGTCGATATATACAGCAGTTAAGTTTCTAAAAATATCTCCTTGCAAAGATTTAGAATTTCTTACTTCAGGTTTAATATATTCACCAGCTTTTACTGCTAAGTTTCTTTCTTCTTTAGTTTTAAAAGGTGTTACCTCTCCAGAATTTTTATTTGTTGCTACAAACTCTTCTGCCATTCCAGTATAACCTATATCAATTAGCTTTTTATAATACAAAAGCGATAGATCATTATCCTTAGCTAAACTAGAGCAAATAGAAGCATTGTATAAGTATATAGTATCGTTTTTATCATACTCATATACTGTATAATAGCTTTTAGCTGCATCTTTATAATTCTTAGCTGAATAACTGCTTTTGGCATTTTCTTCAGCTGAAACTCTCAAATTATTGATACCATCATTTGCTGCTGATGCACTCTTACCATTTGGATTAACTTTTAATGCTTCTTGATAAGCATCACCAGCTTCTTTTAATTTATCACTGCTTTTTCCAGCATTTGCTAACTTTAAATTACCAAGTGCAACAAAATATTGAGCTTTTAACTCATTATCAATTCCACTTAATTGTCCTTCCACTTGTTTTAATAATGAAGTGGCTTCAGTAAAATTACCAGACTTTATTGCCTTTTCTGCTTTTTTAATTTCTTTTTTCTGTCCAAAAGAAATTGCAGTAATTAATAATAAGCCTGCAATTAATATTTGTTTTCTCATTGTTTAAAATTTATTCGTTGTTATCGGTTTCTGTGTTATTTGTATTAACGTCTGTTTCAGAATTATCAATAGTTGTGCCATCTTCATTTTCTTCTCCTTCAACTTCATCTTCATCATGCATCACTTTAGCAACAGCAGCAATTGCATCATCTTCACGTACTTTTATAAGTCGAACTCCTTGAGTTGCTCTACCCATTACACGTAAATCTTCTACTGCCATTCTAATTGCAATCCCAGATTTATTTATTATCATTAAATCATCTGCATCACTAACATTTTTAATAGCCACTAAACTACCTGTTTTATCAGTAACACTAATGGTTTTTACACCTTTACCTCCACGGTTTGTAATTCTATAATCGTCAAGACTGGATCTTTTACCATAACCATTTTCAGACACTACAAGAATATCAGATTCTGAATCATTTATAGCTACCATTCCAACTACTTCATCTTTTTCGTCACGTAAACGAATTCCTCTAACACCTGAAGCATTTCTACCCATTGAACGTGTTTTCTCTTCTTCAAAACGGATCGCTTTACCAGATTTAACAGCCAACATTACTTGACTATCTCCAGTAGTTAATTTAGCTTCTAAAAGTTCGTCATCATCTTTAATGGTAATTGCATTAATTCCATTCGTTCGAGGTCTAGAATATTGCTCTAAAGGAGTTTTTTTAACTTGACCCTTTTTAGTTGCCATAATCACATAATGGCTATTGATATATTCTTCGTCTTTTAAGTCTTGTGTACAGATAAAAGCTTTCACTTTATCATCTGTTTCAATATTTATTAGATTTTGAATTGCTCTACCTTTAGAAGTTTTACTTCCTTCAGGAATTTCGAATACTCTCATCCAGAAACATTTTCCTTTTTGAGTAAAGAACAACATATATTGATGGTTGTGCCCACAAATAAATGTTCTAAGAAATCTTCGTTTCGAGTAGCAGAAGCTTTTTGACCAACTCCCCCTCTATTTTGTTTTTTATATTCTGTAAGAGATGTTCTTTTAATATAACCTGCATGAGAAATTGTTAATACAACTTGTTCATCTGGGATTAAATCGGTTATACTTACATCACCTCCTGCATACTCAATAGTTGATCTTCTTTCGTCTCCATATTTATTTTGAATTTCAAGAAGTTCTTCTTTTATGATGTCCATTCTTAGCTCTTTGCTAGCAAGAATATCTCTATATCCCTGAATGGTTTTCATTAATTCATCATATT
>JAHRWC010000181.1 GCA_019090365.1 Flavobacteriaceae bacterium | reverse complement strand
CTAATGGATTAGCATCTTCACTTTTTTCTCCGAAATTGAATCCGAAATCGGCTTCAGTAAATATTTGCCAATCACCACCGCCAAAGGTCTTATCATAGAAAAATTTTGTTTCCCAGAAATAACTTCTTTTGTCTAAATAACTTGCATTTGGTTTATCCTCAAAAATGGGAAAATAAAAAGAACTCGTTAATGAGAAATTACTTAAACTTTTAAATGGTTGTATTCTAATAGAAGGTGCAATCGTTGTAAATCCACTTCTAGAATCTTGACCATTATTTTCAAAATTGAATACTTCTAAAGCACCTGCACCTCCAAAAGTATTGGCTCTTATTTGAAAAATTAAACCTACATTAATCCTCGAATTATCACTTATTCCTGTGTAAATTTCAGTGGTATTTGTAAAGAAAGTTTGCCTCGGGATTGTAACAGATGTACTACCCTCATCTGTGCTTTCAGTTTGCGTATAAATGCTATTAAAAAACTTAATGTCCCACTGTCCTTTTTTTAATAATTTTGAAGGAGTATATTCTTGTATGTTACTTTTTGTAGTTTCTTCTGTTTCTTGTGAAAACCCCAAAAAAGAGATAGATGCAATTAATAATGTTGCGATATATTTTTTCATGTTGACTTTTTTATTGTTTGTTTAAATTCCAGTTATAGGTAAAGTAACTTAGCTTGAAATTACTTGGTATTTTTTCAGTTCTGTATTTGTTTATAAAATCAATTTCAGATTTGCCATTTCTAGTGAAATCTTCTTTGTACCATTTTAATATTTCCGAGCCTTCAACTTTTTTCTTTTTGGTGTTTATTTTTAAAAAAGATCCGTTGAGAGCTATTCTTGTTTGTTTTTCTAATTGAGCTTCTAAGGTGTCTGGTAAATAGACCTTATTTATTAAAGGAGGACAACCAATAGCTCCACAAACTAACACGAAATGAAATCTTGCATCCTTAAATTGGGCTCTTAGCAAGTTGTTTTCAATATCATTTAAAGTTACTTTCTTACCACCAATAGTATGTTTAATGGAATCAAAAAAACCTGATTTATCTAAAGGTGATTTTATAGGATAATAATCAATAATACTTTTAATCACTGTTAGATTATAGGCATTAATCCAAAATGCTTGATAGTTTTTCGCATCGTCTTTTGAAACTGAAATATTATTCGCTAATACGAGTAAGTCATTTAACTGTTTAGGATTAGCTTTAATATTTGAATAAGCTACATTTCCTTCAGAAACATAAGTGCTTAAAAAAGTGTCTGTTTTATTAAAAAATGAAGTAAGGTCTTGTGATGTTACTTGATTAATTACTAAAAGTGAAAGTATAATTAGAGTTTTAAATCTCATGACGTTTATTTTATACAGCAAATAAAACACACTTAGCGGTTTTATTTTGTTAGCTATCTAACATTGATGAAAAAAAACTACGTCTAAAACTATTTCATTTCCTTACAGTTATTAATCAATTTATAATAATTTTAAATTAGCAAGAAGAGATTAAGTTGTTATCTTTAAACTCGACATACTCACAATACAATTTTATTTATGGAGCATATTGTAATTATTGGTAACGGAATTTCTGGAGTAACAACCGCAAGGCATATCCGAAAAAATTCAGACCATAAAATCACGATTATTTCTGCTGAAACAGAACACTTCTTTTCACGTACAGCATTAATGTATGTGTACATGGGACACATGAAATTTGAACATACCCAACCCTATGAAAATTGGTTTTGGAAAAAGAATAGAATCGACCTTAAAAAAGCATTTGTTCAGCAATTAAATCACGAAAAGAAGGAACTTGTTTTTTCAGATAATGAAACCATGAGGTATAATAAATTAGTTATAGCCACAGGAAGTAAACCTAATAAATTTGGTTGGCCTGGTCAGGATTTAGGTGGCGTAATGGGAATGTATCACAAACAAGATCTTGAAAATCTAGAAAAATATGCGCCTAATAATAAAGTATGTAATCGAGCTGTCATAGTTGGTGGTGGACTTATAGGAATTGAACTAGCAGAAATGCTAGTGAGTAGAAATATTCCAGTTACTTTTTTAGTGCGTGAAAAAAGCTTTTGGAATGGTGTGCTTCCAGATGGAGAAAGCAACATGATCAATGAGCATATAAAAGAACATCATATCGATTTACGATTAGATACTAATTTAAAAGAAATCATTTCAGATGAAAAGGGTAATGCAAAAGCTGTTGTCATTGAAGAAACTGGAGAAATTATAGAGTGCAATGTCGTCGGATTAACAGCTGGAGTTGCTCCAAATGTTGATTTTCTGAAAGATTCAGGAATTGAATTAGGAAGAGGAGTAAAAGTAAATCGATTATTAGAAACAAATGTAAAAGACGTGTATGCAATTGGAGATTGTGCAGAGCAACACGAACCAATTGGACAACGAAGACCTATTGAAGCAGTTTGGTATACAGGGAGAATGATGGGAGAATCTTTGGCGCAAACTTTATGCGGAAACCCTACAGAGTACAAACCTGGGCATTGGTTTAATTCTGCTAAGTTTTTAGATATCGAATATCAAACCTATGGTTGGGTATTTGGTAGAAAAGGACGTCCAGAATACGAGAAACATTTTCATTGGAGACATGAAAAGGAAAACATTTGTGTCACCATTGCTTTTCATAATGAAACAAATGAGTTTTTAGGAATTAACACCTTCGGAATTAGAATGCGTCACGAATTTTTTGACAAAGTGTTAACTGAAAAGAGAAATGTCGACTATGTGTTAGCACATTTGGCAGATGCGAATTTTGACCCTGAATTTTACAAACTGTACGAAAGTGAAATCATCGAAAAATTCAATTCAGAGAATAACACAAACATTCAATTGAAGAAAAAAAGTTGGAAACGAATTTTTAGCACTAAAGCATAATATGAAAACAATTCAAAATATAGGATTAGGAGTTTTTTTAATAGGCTTGTCAATTTTTACAGCACTTTTATTTGTTGGAAATTATGAAGTGACGCCAGATAATTTCAAAAACTTTACTTCAAACAAAGGAATATCAAGCGAAATTTTTATTTCAGAAATGGAATCTAAAATAGTTGGAAAAGAATTTTCTGG
>JAHRWC010000180.1 GCA_019090365.1 Flavobacteriaceae bacterium | reverse complement strand
TAATATCTAACTCAGTAAAATTATTAGATTTTATTATTGTTATGGCATTTACTAATTCAACTTTTGAGTTTTCAAAGTTTTCAGAATTTATACCAGAATCTTCTAATTCTAGTAATGCTTCAGATTTTAACAAAGAACACAATGCTAGTTCATAGGGGAGTTGATAGTTAACAAGTAAAGATTTAGATGCTTCAAAATAATTTATTGCAACTTTTATATTCCCTTTTTCAAATTCTAATATTCCAAAATCTAGAATTGTCTTAGCTAGGTTTTTTTCATCATTTAAGTTTGTGAAAATATTATCAGCTTCTTTTAAATATTGTTCCGCTTTATTAAATTCACCTTTATGTGTTAAAATAGAACCGTAAAGCTTATAAGATTCGGCTAATAGTTTATCGTCATTTATATCTTTTATAAGACTTATCGCATTAATCGTTTCTGAAGCAGCTTTATCATAATTATGTAAACTAAATTGCAACTCAGCTATGTCAAGGTAAATGCTTGTTTTTAAGGCTTTATCTTTTGAATTTGCGACTAGCTTACTTGCTTTGTTTAGATTTATAATTGCCGTATCAAAATTATGTGCTCTTATCGCATTTTTTGCCTTTATATGATGGCTTTTAATTAAAGCGACAGTGTCATTTTTAACATCTTGAGTATAAGAGATATACGTGGATGAAAAACACAGTAGTAATAGTAGGACTGATATATATTTGTTTACTATTTGGCGCATTTAATATATTGTACTTCAGCGATAAATATAGTTATTTCCTCGATAAATGGAGAATTAAATCGATTAATCTCGAAGAATAGCCTATTTCATTATCATACCATCCAATAATTTTCACCATCCTTCCTATAACTGAAGTCATTTCAGCATCAAATATACATGAATGTGTATTCCCAACGATATCTATCGAAACAATTGGATCTTCAGTATATTGTAATATGTCCTTTAGATTAGTTTCAGAAGCCTTTTTAAAAGCTTTGTTTATTTCATCTATTGACACTTCATTTTTAACATTAAATGTAATATCAGTTAAAGAACCGTTTGGTACTGGTACACGAATTCCACAACCTCCAATAACTGTGGCTAAATGTGGAAATATTTTAGTTAATGCTTTGGCAGCACCTGTTGTTGTTGGTACAATTGATTGTCCTGCAGCTCTAGCTCTTCTTAAATCTCTATGAGGTTGGTCGTGTAAACTTTGGTCAGTTGTATACGAATGTATCGTTGTAATATATGCTTGTTCTATTCCACAAAGTTCATCTATGATTTGAACCATAGGTCCAGCATTATTTGTAGTACAAGAAGCGTTAGAAATAATAGATTCAGTTCCGTCTAAAATATGTTCATTTACTCCTAAAACAATCGTTTTTATTGAATCGTCTTGGGGTGGAACAGATAATAGTACTTTTTTAGCACCAGCTTTTAAATGACTTTCAAGATGTAATCTTGTTCTAAAAGCACCAGTACATTCAACAACATAATCTATGTCTGTCCACGTAATATTTTCAATTTTTTCTTCTGAAGAGAATGAAATAGGCTTTCCGTCAACAATAATTTCTTTTTCAGAATAAGACACATCTTCCTTTAAAACGCCATGAATACTATCATATTTCAATAAATGACTTAAAGTCCTAGCGTCTGCTAAATCATTTATGGCAGTAACTTGAATTGATGAATGGTTTTGTAATAATCGGAATAAATTCCTTCCAATTCTTCCAAAGCCGTTAATAGCAATGTTTATTTTTTTTTCCATCTTAGAAATAATTAAGTAAGATGTTTTTGAGCTTTATAAGAAGAACGTACTAATGCACCACTTTCAACATGCCTGAAGCCCATTTTTAGACCAATTTCTTCATATTCTTTAAATTGCTCAGGAGTAATAAACTCGTGAACAGGAAGGTGCTTTTTAGAAGGTTGTAGGTATTGTCCAATAGTTATAATGTCTAAACCTACATTTCTAAGATCATTCATCGTTTCTAATACCTCTTCTTTGGTTTCACCCAAACCGAGCATAATTCCACTTTTAGTTCTAGATACTCCTTGCTTTTTTAAGTAATTTAAAACTTCAAGGCTACGTTCATATTTTGCCTGAATACGAACTTCTCTTGTCAAACGCTTCACCGTTTCCATATTATGAGAAACTACTTCAGGGTGAACTTCAATGATTCTATCTATATTTCTTGTGTTTCCCTGAAAATCTGGAATTAAGGTTTCAAGTGTAGTGTTAGGGTTCATTCTACGGATGGCTTTAACCGTTTCAGCCCAAAGAATAGATCCCATGTCTTTAATATCATCACGATCTACTGAAGTGATTACTGCATGCTTAATATTCATTAATTTGATTGAACGAGCAACTTTTTCAGGTTCATCCCAATCAACGGATTCGGGTCTACCTGTTTTTACGCCACAAAATCCGCATGAACGTGTACAAGTATTTCCTAATATCATAAAAGTGGCAGTTCCTTCAGTCCAACATTCACCCATGTTTGGACAACTACCTGAAGTACAAATTGTATTAAGACTATATTTATCTACAAGTCCTCTTAAATCTGTATATTTTTTACCTGTAGGTAATTTTACTCTAAGCCATTTTGGTTTTGGAGTACGTGCTGTTTTTTCTGTAATTTTTGTGCTCATAATAGCTGACAAATGTACAAAGAATCCCTATAATAAAAATGTTACCAAGTACTAAGATACCAAATACAAAAGGCTATTAAAACTAGGATGCATATAAAGCTATACACTTTCATGTTTTTAGAAGGTTGTGCTTCCTTTGGAGTGTGTTTACTTGTAATTAGTTTATAGTTGGCAATTGCGTAAAACGGAGCGGTTAGAAATGATAATATGGTAGCTATTTTAATGAGTAAACCCATTTCAGATACAAAAAAGAAGAATATTCCTAAAGTTCCAGTAATTAAAATAAGAATCCAAAGTAAATATCCTCTCTTAAAAGTTTTTTCAGAAATAAGTTCAGTTGTTTTATTCATTACCCTTGGGGAAGCATCTAATGTTGTTAAGGTTGTACTAAACATAGTTGTTAAAGCTGCTATGCCAATTATTATTTTGGCTCCTTCACCTAAACTTGAAGCATACATGTTGATTAATTGGTTAGCAAATTCGCCACCTTTTGGGGAAAAGCTTTCACCACTTCCAAACATGACTAAAGCGCCTAATGAAACAAAACCAAGCCCTAAAATGATAGTTGTGATATAGCCTACGTTAAAATCGAAATAAGATTGTTTTAAAGTAATTGAAGGATTAAGTTTTTTCTTTTCTAAGGTCCAAACCGAATTCCAAATCGAAATATCTAATGGAGCAGGCATCCAACCCATAAATGCAATTAGAAATGCAATAGAAATAGAGTCTTTTGGAATCACTTGTGTAAAATCTACAATTGTTGAAGGTTGAACAGCCATAGCTACTGCTACAATAGTGCTTACTGTAAGGCAAATAACTATGATTTTCATTAGAGAATCTAAAATTTTATACCTTCCAATAAGAAGCACGCAAACGCAAATACCTGTAATAATAGTGGTCCAAAATACCAAGGAAGAACCTCCAAATAAATAGGATGCTATTCCTGCGGTTACAATAGTAACAGCAGTTTGTATGGTAAACATGGTAGCAAAAGTGATAATGAAATACCCAATTAAAACTCCTTTGTGTAATTTTTTATAGCCTTCTAATAAACTTTCTCCTGTAGCTGCTGCATAACGAGGGCCAAATTGAAAGAAAGGGTATTTTACAATGTTTATTAATACTAAAGCCCATATTAATCCAAATCCAAAATCTGCGCCAGCTCTAGTCGATTGCACCAAATGTGAAACTCCTATAGCAGCACCTGCAAATAGAAATCCAGGGCCGAGTTTTTTAAGTGAAATTTTCAATGTAAATTCTTTTTAGAAATGATTTCAGCTAATAATTTTCTAGCTCGAAGCAATCTAACTTTTACATTATTTAAAGGTTCATCAAGTGTTTCAGAAATTTCTAAATAACTCATTTCTTGAAAATACCTTAGATTAATTACGTCCTGATAATGGGGTTTTAATTTTTTGATGTATCTCAATAATTCTGAAAGATGTTGTTCCGTAATAATTTTATCCTCAGGACTTGGAGCATCATCAGGTATTTTTTTTACTTGTTCATCTGAAGCATCTGTAGTTTGTGAATAAATTGATGCATTCTTCTTTCTGCTTTTATCTACTTGAATGTTTTTTGAGATTGTAATCAACCAAGTATTAAAAGTATATTTATCGTTGAATGTATTTATTTTATCAAAAGCTTTAGCAAAGGTTTCAATGGTAATATCTTCAGCGTCATATTCGTTGTTGACTCTTTTTAATTGAAAGCGATACACATTATTCCAAAAATAATCTAATAAAAAATTAAATGCAGGTTGAGAGCCTTTTTTAGCATTTTCTATATGAATTGAAATATCTTTTTTCTTTATTTCCACTTATTGTTTTTTGAAGTGCTATTTGTAATAAAGATACTCATTTGTGAGATAATTAAAAATATTTCCCAAAATGGCACTAAATAAAGTAAGTCTTTTTGGTCTAATTTCATCGCAGATTTCCCTATTACAATCCAATGTAATAAAAATCGAAATGCGATAATTATAGCAGGAATTTTCCAATCAATTACTAATATGGTTGTAATAGTTAGAACCCAAAATAATAGCTGCGATACAAAGTAAAATCCTAATAAAAATTTATGTTTTCCTTTATAATGTTTTGCTGTTGAAATGTGTCTTTTCTTCTGAATAAACCATTCCTTCCAGGACTCTTTAGGATTAGAAATTGTAAAAGAATCTTTTGTGAAACACAAGGCTGTGTTTTTTGATGTTGCAGCTTCATTGACAAATAAATCATCATCTCCAGAAAGAATTTTCATGTGAGACATAAATCCATTATTTTCATAATAAAGATTACTAGTGTAGGCTAAATTTCTGCCAACTCCCATGTAGGGAATACCAGATTTAGCATACGAAAAATATTGAATTGCAGTTATTAATGTTTCGTAACGAATAAGTTTGTTTAATAAACCCGATTTTTTCTGATATCCTCCAAAACCTAAGATCAATTGTTTTTCTGATGAAAATTGAGCAACCATCTCTTTAATCCATAAATTAGAATTCGGAGCACAATCAGCATCTGTAAAAAGCATGCGTTTATTTTTTGCAGCTTTTATGCCAAGTGTAAGTGAGTATTTTTTGTTTCCCCAAAACGCTTCATTGTTTTCAACATTTACAATTTTAATTCTCGAATCATTTTTAGCGAATGATTCCATCACTTCTAATGTATCATCATAAGAAGAATCATTTATTAAAATAAGTTCAAAATTAGTATAGGTTTGTTGTTGCCAAAGAGGAATATTAATCTTTAAATTTTTTGCTTCATTTTTAGCACAAACAATAAGAGAAATTGGATATTCTTCCGAAGAAATTACTTCCTTTGGTTGAAGAAATGAAAACCTAGAGAATAATATAAGGTAAGCACAATTAATAAAAACTACTGCTGCGAATATGTAAAGTAGTAGCATATTATATAAGATTATTTATGCTCTTCTTCTGTACAATTTTCGAATTGATCGGGTGTTTTTCCACAGAATCCACAAGATTCTCCATCTTTATTTAGAAACGGACTCTGACTTGCACAAGTTCCTGCAAATTTTCCGTCTTTTTTAGCCCAAATTTTAATACCAATCCCTGCTACGGCAATAAGTAAAAGTACAATTGTGATTAATAATAACTTCATAATGAAAAATTAAAGTACAAAATTACAATCTTTATTGCTGAAGTACTCGTTTTTTTCTTAAATTTAATAAGGCAATTCTAAAAACTATGATACCTAAATCTTTTATATTTCTATTTATCATCTTAGGCATGAGTCTTACAAGTTGTAATGGCGATAAAAAGAATGTTGTTAATCAAAATCAAACTGAAGAATCTATAGATGAAGATGACGGAATTAGAAAACCAATTGTAAATAATATTTTTAGTAAAATAGAAGCTACTTCTGAATTAACTTTAATGGGAAACATTTTAGATAGTTTACAATTAAAAGACGAATTGATATTTGAAGAAGGGCCTTTTACAATATTTGCAGTAAAAGATGAAGTGTTTAATTCTTTCTTAAAAAGAGACTCATTATTTTCTGCTATATCTGAAGACAAGGAAGAATGGAAAAATATTATGACAACTTATATTTTGGATGAACAAATAAGTTCAGTGAAAATATTTCAGAATATAAAGAAAAATGGAGGAGTTTTTCATGCTGAAACAAGTTCAGGAAAACACCTGAAATTCTATTTAATTGAAAATGATATTATAGTTGAAGGACCTAAAGGATTGATATCGAAAATAGGGAAAAGTGATATTTTAGGAGCAAATGGTGTTATCCATATCATTGATAATTTAATAGGGAGTCATTAAATTACATTCACTTCTGGCTCGATAGTAATATTGAAATCTTTTTTAACTTTTGATTGAATTTTTAATGCAAGATTCCAAATTTCTTCTCCAGTTGCATTTCCATAATTGACAAGAACCAACGCTTGGTTTTTATGAACTCCAGCATCACCAAATTGTGTTCCTTTAAAACCAGATTGTTCAATCAACCAACCTGCAGGAATTTTATAACTCGTTTCTGAAATTTTATAAAATGGTGCTTCTGGAAATTGTTCTGTAAATGAATTAAATTCTGAAAGGCTTATAATTGGGTTTTTAAAAAAACTTCCACTGTTACCTAATTTTTTAGGATCGGGAAGTTTAGATTCTCTAATGGCAATTACTGCTTTTGAAATATCTGAAATGTTTGGATCTTCAATATTGTGGGCAGCTAATTCATTTTTAATTGCTCCGTAGGAAATTCTTTTAGCGTGCTCATTTTTTGTGAGTTTAAAAGTTACATCAGTAATGATGTATTTTCCTTTTACTTCATTTTTGAAAATAGAATTACGATATCCAAACTTGCAATCTGAATTTGAAAATTCTTTATTTTTCAACGTTTCTAAGTGAAGCGCAGAACAACTTTCAAAAACATCTTTTAGCTCAACACCGTAAGCACCAATATTCTGAATTGGAGCTGTACCAACATTACCAGGGATAAGAGATAAATTTTCAATACCTCCAAAATCATTATTGATACAATATTGTACAAATTCATGCCAGTTTTCACCCGCATTCACTTTAAGGAAAACGTGATGATTAGTTTCATTTACAACTTCAATTCCTTTTAAATTAATATGCAAAACTAAAGCGTCAATATCTTTAGTTAATAGCATATTGCTACCTCCACCTAGAATGAATAGTTTAGAGTGAATTTCACTTCTTAATGCATCTAACAATTCATCTTGTGACGAAATTGAGATAAAATATTTCGCAGCACAATCTATTCCAAATGTGTTGAATTCTTTTAGCGATTTATTTTTTTCAATTTGCATTAATTCGAATATTCTTGAAGGGCAAGTTTTAAGATTTCAACAGCCTTAATTAAGCTTTCTTTATTAAGTACGTAAGCAATTCGAATTTGATTTAAACCAACACCTTTCGACGAATAAAATCCAGCAGCAGGAGCGACCATAATCGT
>JAHRWC010000179.1 GCA_019090365.1 Flavobacteriaceae bacterium | reverse complement strand
TTGGTTTCCAAATCATTATATCTCTACAAAAAACCCACTTTCATTTAAAATTTCTTCAACTGACCCAAATGATACTTATTATGATATAAATAATGAATATGATGACTTTGATAACACAATAAAAAACAGAATAACTCCAATCAATTTAGATTATTGGGAAGAAATTACTAAAGAATATATACCAGCAAACTAGGTATTAGAATTCTTAGCATAATTCATCCATTTCTCAATACATTGTTCAATGTCCTGAGGAATGGGTGATTCAAATCGCATCATTTCACCCGTCGTTGGATGTATAAATCCTAAGGTCCTTGCATGTAAAGCTTGTCTCGGTAATACTTTAAAACAGTTATCTACAAACTGCTTGTATTTACTAAAAGTAGTTCCTTTTAAAATCTTATCACCACCATAGCGTTCATCGTTAAACAAGGTATGCCCAATATGCTTTAAATGCACTCTAATTTGATGTGTTCTTCCCGTTTCTAAACGACAAGAAAGCAAAGTAACATATCCAATTCGGTCTAATACTTTGTAGTGCGTAACCGCAGGTTTTCCTTTGTCTGCATCGTCATCGTAAAACACTGTATTCTGTAATCTATTTTTTGGATGACGCCCAATATTACCTTCAATAGTACCAGTATCTTCTTTTACATCTCCCCAAACCAAGGCAACATATTCTCTTTCCGTAGTTTTATTGAAAAATTGCTTCGCCAAATGCGTCATGGCTTCTTCGGTTTTCGCAACGACCAACAGTCCGCTTGTATCCTTATCAATACGATGTACTAAACCTGGGCGATCACTACTATTATTAGGAAGATTTTCAAAATGAAAAGTAAGCGCATTTATAAGTGTCCCACTATAATTTCCATGCCCTGGATGTACTACCATTCCAGCAGGTTTATTAACTACTAACACATCATCATCTTCATACACAACATCGATAGGAATATCTTCAGGCACCAATAAAAGTTCATAGGGCGGATGTTCGAACATCACTGTTACCACATCATTTGGTTTTACCTTATAATTTGATTTTACTGGAGCATCATTTACATGAATATTACCATCTTTTGCTGCTTGCTGAATTTTATTCCGAGTAGCATTCTCAATATAATTCATTAAGTATTTATCAACTCTCAAAGGCTGTTGTCCTTTTTGAGCTACAAAACGATGATGTTCGTATAAATCGTCCGATGAAGGATCTTGAACAGGTCCATGTAGATTTTTTTCCTCTTCTGAAATACTATTCTCCTCCATCTTCTGTCTTTTTTTCTGTTTCTGAAGAATTGTTATCTCCTTCACTTGCTCCTTGATTTAATCCACCATCACCATCTCCTAACACTAAATCAATGACTGAAGTTTTCTGAAGCATTGCTCCTTTTTCTAATTTTTTGCCTTTATGACGAAGTTGTAACACTTCATCTTTTGCGATATATCTTCTATAAGTTACTTTCCCTATTTTAAAACCCATTGCTAATAATGTAGGTTCAGCTTGTCTTCTTGTTCTTCCGACAACTTCTGGAATTTTAAGCTTTTTGTATCCTTTCGGATTTAAAGTCAAATATATTTTACGATCCTCTTTAACAAACTTTCCTGCTTTAGGTAATTGTTCTATGACCGAATATTTAGGATAATCTGGATTATAATTAGCAGAATCTAAAATAACAAAACGTAAATCTACCTCATCCAATTTTTCTTCAACAGCATCTAATGACAACTTCGCTAAGTCTGGAACTTCAATTTGTTGATTATGATTTGTAGTCATTCTAAGCCACCAAAGAACAATCATCATTAATAAAATTATTACACCAACAGCCATTGCTAACTGTTTTAAAAATGCTTTGGTAAACAAATATTTAATAAATGTCATACGTTAATTATTATAAGGCAAAAATATGAAACCTAAATTACTATCTTTATAAGGATTAATGATATTTTTGTTAAACGTCTTTTTTAGTAAATTGTTATGATAAAAAAACATGTCGCCGTTGTTATGGGCGGATATTCTAGTGAATTTGAAATTTCAATCCAAAGCGGAAGTGTGGTTTGTGAATTACTTGACCCTCAAAAATATTTTATTTATCCCATTCACCTGCTAAAAGATGGCTGGAATCATGTTACAAATGATGGAGGAAAATTTCCAGTTAATAAAGCAGATTTTAGTTTTTCTAACGGAAACGAAACGATAAAACCTGATGTGATTTTTAATACTATTCATGGAACTCCAGGTGAGGATGGTTACCTTCAAGCGTATTTGTCTTTAATTGAAATTCCACAAACAAGTGCTGATTTTTATCAAGCTGCTCTAAGTTTCAACAAAAGAGATTGTCTTTCTGTTTTAAAAGGGTTTGGCGTTAAATGTGCCACTTCTTTTTATATTAATCAAGGTGAAAATTATTCAAAAGAAGAAATTATTAATACCGTCGGTATGCCTTGTTTTGTAAAACCAAATCGAGCAGGTTCTAGTTTCGGAATTAGTAAAGTGTATAAAAAAGAAGAATTAGACAAAGCAATTCATAAAGCTTTTGAAGAAGATGCTGAAATTATTATTGAAACAGCAATAGAAGGCGTTGAAGTTTCCGTAGGTGTATTTAATAAGAATGATGAGATTGTTGTATTGCCTATTACTGAAATTGTTTCAGAAAATGATTATTTCGATTATGAAGCAAAATATTTAGGTAAGTCTGATGAAATCACTCCTGCTAGAATTCCAGAAAGTGAAGCTGAAATGGTTCGAAAAGAAATTAAAAGAATCTATCAGCTTTTAAATATGACAGGAGTTACTCGAAGCGAGTTTATTATTCAGGATGGTATTCCTTATTTTTTAGAAATAAATACCAATCCAGGAATTTCAAAAGAAAGTATTATTCCAAAACAAGTGAGAGCTTCTGGATTAACTTTAACTGAGTTTTTTGATATTCTTATACAAAATGTCCTAAAATAAATTGATTACATTTAACTCATGAAAAAAGCAGTTTTTCCCGGTTCGTTCGATCCTATTACCTTAGGACATGTTGATATTATAAAAAGAGGGTCAACTCTTTTTGATGAAATTATTATCGCTATTGGAGTAAATGCTGATAAAAAATATATGTTTTCTCTTGAAGACAGAATAAAACACCTTGAAATTGCATTTAAAGAGGATCCAACTATTAAAATTAAAAGCTATAAAGGCTTAACCGTTGATTTTTGCAAATCTGAAAATGCTCAATACATTCTAAGAGGTTTACGAAACTCAACCGACTTTACCTATGAGCAATCTATTGCTCAAGCAAATGAAACCCTAGCAGGTATTGAAAGCGTCTTTTTAATATGTTCTCCCGAAGTTTCATTCATCTCCTCTTCTATCGTTAGAGATGTAATTAGAAATGGTGGAGATTATAGAGGAATGGTGCCTAAAGGGATTTACGTTTAAATATAAGGCACAAAAAAACTCCTTCAGAATTACCTAAAGGAGTTAAATATTGTAAGAAACAAGAGTCTTATAGAGACGCTACGTGCTTAGTCATGTTTGATTTTAAATTAGCTGCTTTGTTAGAGTGAATAATGTTTCTCTTCGCTAATCTATCAATCATAGAAATTACAGATGGAAATAATGTTTCTGCATCTTTCTTTGCAGTCATTTCCATAAGTTTCTTCATAGCATTACGTGCCGTTTTATGTTGGTGACGGTTACGTAAACGCTTTACTTCGCTGTTTCTAATTCTCTTTAATGCTGACTTATGATTTGCCATTTTATTTCTAAATTTTTGTAGTCCGTAGGGGAATCGAACCCCTGTTACCAGGATGAAAACCTGGCGTCCTAACCCCTAGACGAACGGACCATTGTTTTTTAATGCGGATGCAAAAATACAACTATTTTTTAATGCTCCAAATGTAAATTGACTTTTTTCAAAAAAAATTAATACGCTTTGGCAAATAACACTAAACTTTTTGAAGGTTTCCCAGTAACCATACAGGTTCCCTCACCTTCTTTAACATCTAAAGGAATACAACGAATTGTAGCTTTAGTTTCATTTTTAATTTTATCCTCAGTTTCTATCGTTCCATCCCAATGTGCTAAAATAAAGCCTCCTTTTGTTTCTAACACCTCTTTAAACTCATCATAACTAGCTACTTCAGTCGTGTTTTCAGTACGATAATCCTTCGCTTTATTGAATAATTTCTCTTGAATCTCATCCATTAAGCCAACGACAGTTTCAACTACATCTTCTCTAGAAATGAACTGTTTTTCGAATGTATCTCTTCTCGCAATCTCTACAGTACCTTTTTCAAGATCTTTAGGTCCAATTGCAATTCGAACAGGAACACCTTTTAATTCATATTCATTAAACTTCCATCCTGGCTTATGCGTATCTCTATTATCGTACTTCACTCTAATTCCTTTAGCACGTAACGATTTCATTAATTCATTTGCAACAACGCTAATTTCCTCTAATTGTTCTTCTCCTCTATATATAGGAACAATCACAACTTGATCAGGTGCTAAGTTTGGAGGTAATACCAATCCATTATCATCACTATGCGTCATGATTAATGCTCCCATTAGGCGTGTTGAAACTCCCCAAGAAGTTGCCCAAACATGGTCTAACTTTCCATCTTTAGCTGCAAACTTTACATCGAAAGCTTTTGCAAAATTCTGACCTAAAAAGTGAGAAGTACCAGCTTGTAATGCTTTTCCGTCTTGCATTAATGCTTCAATACAATAGGTTTCTAAAGCTCCAGCAAAACGCTCACTTTCAGTTTTTAATCCTTTTACCACAGGAATTGCCATATATCTTTCAGCAAAATCTGCATACACTTCTAACATTTGTTCTGCTTCTGCTATTGCTTCTTTTTTTGTAGCGTGAGCCGTATGTCCTTCTTGCCATAAAAATTCAGCAGTTCTTAAAAATAAACGTGTACGCATTTCCCAACGAACTACATTTGCCCATTGATTTATCAATAAAGGTAAATCACGGTATGATTGAATCCATCCCTTAAATGTATTCCAAATAATAGCTTCACTAGTTGGTCTTACAACCAACTCTTCTTCTAACTTCGCATTTGGATCTACTCTTAATTTTCCTTTATTATCTGGATCATTTTGTAAACGATAATGTGTAACTACAGCACATTCTTTTGCGAACCCTTCTGCATTTTTTTCTTCTGCTTCAAAAAGACTTTTAGGTACAAAAAGCGGAAAATATGCATTTTGATGACCCGTTTCTTTAAACATTCTATCCAATTCAGCTTGAATTCTTTCCCAAATAGCATAACCATATGGCTTAATAACCATACAGCCTCTAACTGCTGAATTCTCAGCTAAATCAGCTTTGATAACCAGTTCGTTATACCATTTTGAATAATCTTCGTCTCTTTTTGTTAAATTCTTAGCCATAGCTTTAATTTGGCACAAATATTGTGTTTTATAAATAAACTTTTAGTTCTCGACAAAACTAACTATTTTTATAATGTCCAACAATTAAAATGCTATTGTTATGAAAACCTTTTACTCATCCATCCAAAATTACATTCCTGTATTTATTATCGGAATGTTCGTATTACTTTTAACCTCCTGTGGAACCCACAATAAAGGTTATACTACTACCGAAAGAATAGACTCAACTGAAGACACTACTTCAGAAGACGATAAATCTAATTACTACAAACAATATTTTAAATCGAAAGAATCTGCATACGCTGAAGTTCTTGAAGAAGAAACTGAAGAAGGTGCAATATTTACCGACATAGATGCTTACCATACTTCTGAAACATTAGATGAAGATGGCTATGTAGTTATTGAAGAAAAAAGCAATCAATATGAAGAAGGTTATGGATCTTGGGGAAGTAATTCATCCAATGTATCTATAAATGTTTATGGAGGAGGTCATTATGGTTACGGCTACGGATACTGGAATAACCCTTATTGGTGGCATGGAAGCTCTTGGGGCTATCCTTATTATAGACCCTATTGGGGTATAGGTTATGGTTGGGGATATCCTAGCTATTGGGGAGGATATTATCATCCTTATTACTACGGAAACGGACATTACTACAACAATCATTACAATAGTTATGCTTACAATAGAGGAAGAAACAATACTGGAAATTACTCAAGGAATACTAGAGGCAGATCATCAAATGTTGCTAGTAGAAGAGGTAACTATTCTAGATCTGAAGTAACAAGACGTTCAAAATCTACAACGACTAGAAGATCTAATCCAAACGTCAACAGACGAACAAAAAGCACAACTAGACCTACTCAAAATTCAACTCGAAGAAAGAGTACTAACATAAATTCAAATAGAAGATCGAATAACAATTCAGTAAGAAGAAGTACTCCTACTAGAAGATCAAATAACTACTCACGCCCTTCAACTAACACTAGAAGATCTACAGGAGGAAGTAGTAGAGGATCTTCAGGAAGAAGAGGAAGAGGATAAAAAACATTAGTAACAACAGCAAAAAAGAGCCTGCAAAAATTAATTTTTGCAGGCTCTTTTGATTTACTATACTTCTATTTCAATTATTGTACTGCTTGTAAGGCATCAATATTACCATATCCTTTAGAACCATCACGATTTGGATAAAACTCTGAACTTTGTCTCATCTTATTTAATACTTGATCACGAGACCAACCCGGATGCCTAGCCCAAACTAAAGCAGCAATTCCTGCAGTTGTCGCTGTAGCAACTGAAGAACCTCCTACATAATCTGTATCTCCGTTATAGAAACCTAATACGGTTCCTGTACGACTATTATTATTATCACGCTCCATCACAATGGTAAATTCAATTTGACTTCCATCGTGACAAGTATCACATTGTTGATACGTTCCATCATCTGTAATTCCAGTAACTGCAACTGTTTCAGACATGCTTGCCGGAAAAATAACAGGATACCAATTAGTAATTTCAGTTGATGTTCCTCCTGCTGCAAAGATTAGTTTTCCTCTTGCATGAGCATATCTAACTGCATCTCTAACATTACCAATTGACCAAGGATAGCCAATAGACATCGAGATAATTTTCACTTCACTCTTTCTAGCCAATGCTCTTAATGCATTTTTAACACCTTTTTTTTCATGATAATCATTTAACAGCACATCTTCTGTAGCACGATACGAAATTAAATTACTATTATAAGCTACCCCTACTGGCATATAATTATCATTTCTAGGTGAAGCTATTGTCGATCCCATACTAGTTCCATGACCACATTTATCATGAGGTCCGTCATAATTACTTGACCATGGCCAAACAGAATCTATAAATGTTCCATATTTCTGAATACTACGTCCATTACTATAACCATCATTGAAATTTGAACCCAATAATGGTTGACTTGAAGAAACTCCAGTATCTATAAGACCTACTGTAATACCTGCACCAGAACTATACGCCCATGCTTGCTCAATATTATGATGGTCATACGTCCAACTTACTAATGAATTTGGCGCTATGGTGCGATAATCATTTGTATTTAATGAAGAACCTCCAAAACCACATCCACTTGAAGAACGATTGTTTTGTGGAAATACATCATTTGTAAAATATGAATATCCATTAGGCTCCAAATAACGAATATCTGTTCTCTTTCTCAATTCTGAAATAGATTCAATGATTGACACTTTTACATCGATTACATTTAAAATAGCATCATCTTCTATTAAAGTAGTTTTTAAAGAAGTTTCTTCAAAAGCTAAGACCTCTTGAATAATTTCATTTTTTGAACTTAAAAGACGTTGGTTTTCTGAAGTTCGAAAGCTTTCACCTTCATTTCCATAGCCAATCGTTAAAATATTATCTCCATGCACTGTAGCACTCCATAATACTTGATCTGAAACAGTATCCCAACTAAAATTGCCTGTGTCTTTTAATTGACGATCAATGATCGAATTAATTTGAACTATCGTTAATAATTCTTGTGAAGTAGTAGTTTTTAGATTTGATTCTTTTTCATTTTCTAGAATTAATGTGTCTTGAGTACAACTTAAAATAGACATAAAAGCAATACAAAATAATGGTAATTTTAATCTCTTCATTTGTAGATGGTTTTAGTTAATTTCTTCAATTTATGAAAAAAATCTGAACAATAAAAAATCTAAAAATTCATGATTTAATAAATTCTTTTAGTTTTTTAATTAAATATTTTAACCATTTGGAT
>JAHRWC010000178.1 GCA_019090365.1 Flavobacteriaceae bacterium | reverse complement strand
TCTTATTGCTATGTTGATGGCAAGAGATCGTTTTAATGACTCTATAAAAGATGATGGAATGCACGAAGTATTATATGGATATACTTCAGAAGACTCACATTATTCGATTAAAAAGAACGCTGCTTTTTTAGGTATTGGCCGAAATCAAATCCGAACAATTGAGTCAGACAATAGAGGGCGTATGCTGGTTTCAGCACTAGAAGAAACAATTAAAGATGACATTAAAAATAATAGAAAACCATTTTTTATTAATGCCACAGCAGGAACTACTGTTTTAGGTTCATTTGACCCTATAGATGAAATAAGTAAAATAGCTAAAAAATACAATCTTTGGCTTCATATTGATGGTGCTTATTGCGGAAGTGTGATTTTCAGTAATAAATACAAGCATCTATTAAAAGGAATTGAAAACGCAGATTCTTTCAATTTTAATGCGCACAAAATGATAGGTACTCCACTTACTTGTTCAGTTTTAGTTACTAAAAACAAAGTAGATTTATACAGATCCCTTTCCGTAGAAGCAGATTATTTATACCAAACTGACGGTGATGATTATAATTTAGGTAAAACTTCCTTACAATGCGGAAGGCGAAATAATGCTTTAAAATTTTGGACGCTTTGGAAATCAGTCGGCACTAAAGGACTTGAAGAAATTGTAGATAAGCAATTTGAATTAGCTAACGTAGCTATTGATTATGTAAGAAATCATCCTGATTATACATTTTATAGTTTTGATGAATCAATATCCGTTTGTTTTAATTACAAAGGTATACCAGCTGACAAACTTTGCACTTTATTATATGAACATGGAGAATTGATGGTTGGTTTTGGAAGCTTTAACGATAACACATTTGTTAGATTTGTAACTATAAATCCTGCGAACTCTAAAAATGATATTCTTGAATTTTTTAATTCAATTGAAATTTTTGTAGAAGAAAACAAAGCTCTTTTCGAAGTTATTCCATTACATTAAAAATAGTATATTTACTTGATGAAGAAAAACGAGCTTAGCAAATCATCAAGCAGAAAAGCTTCAAAATACAGAGGACCCAGTTGTTTAAATTGTGGTCACCCTCTGGATTTAACCGATAAGTATTGCGCAAACTGTTCGCAATTAAATACTACTAAGCAACTATCAATTACTGACTTTTTTAACGAGTTTTTCAGCAGCATCTTCACTTATGATTCTCGTTTACGATATACCTTAAAAGATCTTTTATTTAAGCCTGGCACCATTACTAAAAATTATGTTGAAGGGCAACGTTTAAAATATGCGAATCCTTTTAGGTTCTTTCTAAGTGTATCAATTATCTTTTTTATAATACAAGGACTTATAAATAATCTTGGGTTACCAAATGGAGATTCAGCATTTAAAGTAAATAATAATCCAATAGAAAATGTAAATGAAATTAAAGATGAAATAAAAAAAGCGGCAAAAGACAATAACATTATCACTAATCCAGATTCACTAACTCAAATATTTGACTCAATAATTCAAGGAGAAGGTTCAACTGTAAGTCTTACTGAATTAATAAAACCTAAGAAAAAGAAAAACACTAAATATTTAACCGAAGCTGATTATGATACAATTCAATGGTCCAATAGAACTATTGAACGTGCTTTTCAATACAGAAAATATTATAACGACACAAAAATAAAAAACCCTGACGCTGCTTTAGATAGTCTTAAACACAAAAAAACAAAACTTAATAAATGGATTTATAGTAAGAATGACGCTATTGATCGAGCTGTTGAAAATCCATTCGGTTTTGCAAATTTTTTAATGGGTAAAATTCCTTTTTTCTTGTTCTTTTTTGCACCATTTTTCGCATTCTTTTTTTGGATTTTATACTCAAAGAAAAAATACAATTACATGGAACACTTAGTTTTCATTTTTCATATTCTAAGCTTTGTTTTTCTAGCATTATTAATCTGTTTAATTCCAGATTTAATTTTTGGAACCGATGCTTTTATGGGAATTACCCTAGCATTTATTGGTCCATTTTACTTTTACAAAGCTCTACGTAATTTTTATAAACAAAATCGCTTCATTACAATTTTTAAATTTGTAATTTTAAATAATATATTTTTTATAAGCGCAACAATCGCAGCTATTATATTTTTCACTTTAACCGCTGCTGTTTATTAACATGGTACAACAAGTAACACAAGGCATAAAAGTTTCGGTTGAAACAAATTTTGAAGGTACATTTTATAAAAATTATAAAGTGCAGTATTCTTTTAGCTATAGAGTAACGATTGAAAATCAAGGAAAAGATACTGTACAGCTTTTTGCTAGGCATTGGGAAATAAAAGATGCGCTAAATAATATTGAAATAGTAGACGGAGAAGGTGTTATTGGCAAAAAACCAATACTAAAACCTGGCGCATCACATTCTTATACTAGTGGTTGTTTATTGACATCGCCCTTGGGATCCATGAGTGGTTACTATCTTTTAATTAATTACACTGACACTTCAAACTTTAAAGTATATATTCCTTCATTTAAGCTGAGTGCACCTTTTGCATTAAATTAAATTTAGCGTAACTAGATACTTGATTAAATCTTATTTTTTTGTCATTCTGAAGAATATGACAATATTCACAATTCGAATCATACGTAAATTGATATGATACATTAACATCAAATTTTTCTGAAC
>JAHRWC010000177.1 GCA_019090365.1 Flavobacteriaceae bacterium | reverse complement strand
GTTATTAAAAATTGTTTAAGATTTAAATCTGAAAAATCTATAATTTGCGCAGTACTATTAATAGAGACAACTACTAATAAAAGTAAAAGAATTCCATTTCTCATCTTCAACAATTAATTATTAAAGATTACAATTTAGTTAAATAATCTAACTTGAAGTTGCCATTTGTTGCTGAAAGGTAATTACAATAAACTCTGCTGGATGTGAAACAGCTACTTTTATTGTTATATTCATAAACCCTTGTAAAATATCTTCAGGAGTCATAGTAGATCCTAATCCACACTCCACTGAAAATGCATCACTTGCTGAAGCACCTTGCAATCCTCCTTGCTTCCAAATACCGCTTAAAAAACTAGAAATCATTGCTTTAACACCTTCCCAAGTATTTTTATTATTTGGCTCAAAAACATAGGCTTGTGCTGCTAATTTACAAGATTGCTCTAAATAAATCATCGTTCTTCTTATCGATAAATATTTCCAATCCATACTATTTCCATCTAAGGTTCTTGCACCCCAAATTAAAATACCTAAACCATTAAATGAACGAATAGCATTGATTGATTTTCCAGAGACTGCATCCATATTTAATCCTCCTTGTTGCGTTTCACTCAAATTAATTGGTAAAGATGCAACTCCAACCATTGAAGTGTTTGCTGGAGCTTTCCAAACACCTTCTTGATTATCTGTAGTTGTTATTACTCCTGCCATTCCTCCACTTGGAGGCAATAAATTAGCGTCACTCAATACATGTTTCATTATGTTGCTATATATTTTACTAGCATTCAATAAAGCATTGTTACATTGATCTACAGTTAGTTTTGAATTTGGATCTTTCATATAAGCAAAGATTGCAGACAAACTTTCACTTACATCTTCTTCAGTATTTAAAATAGCTTCTAAAGCTTTTATATCTCCTCCAAATAGATTTGTATAATCTAAATCAGTTAATTGCATTATAGTTGTACCCACAAAAGGATAATACGCTGTGCCATAATCTAATCCATTAACTCCCGTATTATTTCTGAATGTAGTTATATCTTCAGTATACATAATTGGATCTGGATCCTTACCTCCTATAACATCGAAAATACTAATTGCTGTTTGCATCTCTGTATTTTGCAATAACATTTCTTGCATTAAATTTCCATTATTGCCTACCGTAAGTAAGGTAGCTTCAGGACAGATATACATCGTAGGCTCTGTTTCATTTTTTAACAAAGCAATACCTCCTAACAAATCATTTAATTCTACATTCCGATTTACTATTTGATCTCCAAGTTTAATTGGTGTACCAGTAGCTTCTCCATAAGTCCCTACAGAAACGATATAAGCATCTCCTCCTCCATTTTCATAAAAAAGCTTGATACTATTGTATAAATAATAAATAGTGTTTGGATCTGGAAGTATTGAATGGTATTCGTTGTTGAATTCTATATAATCACCTTTTTCTGGCTTTTCTGTTTGCTTTACTAAATAATATTGTGGATTATATTGCTTTGCAGGAGACGCAGGTGCTTCTGGATCTGGATAACAAAAAATAGTCTTGAAGTCTGCAAAAGATGTGATTTTTTGAGGAATATTAACATACGATTTTCCTTCATATAAAGCTTGTGGAGTATATCCTATAAATGCAGGAACAGCTGTTTCAACTGGCACCACAGAATTTCCAAATCCATTTATTTCATTTATATAAACTCCTGGTGACTTAATATTAGAAAGATTCATAATTATATATTTTAAATTCCTTTAAATCTATTTAAAATTTATGGATTGAAAAATAAGGGAATCTACTTAATTATTGATTGGCTTTATTGATAATGTCCAACATCCAGTCATTTGGAACTATATCTATCGTAAAGTTTATACGATCTGTAGTTCCATGATTGTTTATTTTATGTGGATCTGAAAGCCGTAAATACCAACATTCACCAACTTTCATGGGTACAATGGTGCTATTTAAATAAAACGCGACACCATCATTATTATCAATAGGAATGGTAAGTCGAATCATCGACTTTTCTTGCTCTAATGCCAACGTAGGATCTGTATGTTCCTTAACTTCTGAATTGGGCGCTAAAAATAATAAGCGAACCAAATTAACCGTCGTATGTTCTTGAAATGTTTCAATTACACTTTGCAAATAAGGTGTTTGATCAAGGTTGGACGTATTCATCCATTCGGTCCATGAACCATCGGCATAATCTTCAGCTGGAGGAGGAAAAGGCAATGAAGTATCTACAAAGTGCGCTGGAGAACGCAAAGGAATCACTTTGTAATATTCATAGTTTTGTTGCTTTAGTGCTTTTGCTTCTATAAGCATTTTTTCTACATCGAACGTAAAAGGTAATCGTATTCTATCTTGGTATGGGTTAGTTGATTCCATCAATAATCAAATTAATATGTTGTTCAAAAGACAATATCTTCAAAAATATTGTCTTTTGCTGCATTTTATAAAGAATTTCGATACCTCATCATTATTTTATGAGAATTGGTCGTCTTTTGATGATAGTAAATGATGTTTTTATCTACTGTTAATGTAGGTGCTTCTACTAAATTTGAAATACTTTCTGAAAATAGAACTCTCGGAATTGAAAATTCAGAAGAAGAATTACTTCTTACAGCAACACAAATCTCAAAAACAGTATCAGCAGTAATTTGACCTTTTAAATATCTTGTATAATACAATTCTAGGTTATCACTACTAATACAAGGCGCATAATAAATGTAATTTGCATCATTTATATTTTGTAAGATTGACTCAGAATTTGAAAGTGTATTAAATGTTGAAGCATTCTCTTTTTCTGCAATACCTAATGTGGTTTCACATGGACCTTGGCAATTAGCAGAATCAAATCTTGCATTATTGAAATATAAAAATTGTCCATCTAAACTTATTCCGTGATCCATTATTAACCAACCTGGCGTATTCATATTAAAATCACCTTGTACTCTTCCAATATTACTCACCTTACCGGCATTAAAAGTTCCATGAAAAAGATTATTCAATTCAGAAGGGTAATTTCTTGTTGAAGTCCAATAAAAGTTTCCATTAATATCTAAATCTGCTACTGCATCTAAATGAGGCGTTACTGTTTGATTTGTTCCTATTAATTCTCCTTCATAATTAAAGGTTGAATCATTTACTTTAATAGCATAATATAGTTTGGTGTTTATACCATCATTTAAATTATTAAAGAACAAATAGTTTCCATTAGGTGACACGAATGGTTCCATTGCATCAAAGGATAATCCATTTATAGTTACTTCAATTTCTGAATTAAAAGTAGGATAAATAGGAGTACTGTCTATTTCATTGTCACTTGATGAGCAAGAATCTGTCTCTTATACACATCTGACGCTGCCGAC
>JAHRWC010000176.1 GCA_019090365.1 Flavobacteriaceae bacterium | reverse complement strand
TCGGCAGCGTCAGATGTGTATAAGAGACAGGTAATAAAAGGTGCCGAAAAATTAATTCAAGAGAAAAAGATTGGCAGCATACAATTTGAATACAATTATCTTTGGAAGAATACATCGAATACTATTGAAGATGTTTTCACTATTCTTTCTGAAAACTATCACATATATCGTTTAACTTTTTGGGGCAAGATAGCGACTAAAAAGTTTCAAAATTCCTTAGAATCTTATCCCTCCGCATCGAATTATATTGCAATTTTAAAATAATTTAATTTCTATTCTTAAATAGTTGTATTTTGCAGCAAAACTAAATTTATGCAGGATACAGCTTCCGAAGTAATTATGGATACAACTCCATTATTTACAAACGACACTATTGTTTTTGGGCTTTTAATGGTTTGCCTAGGACTCATATTTTTTACTTCAAATAAGAAAACTGGATTCTGGTCTAAGTTTTATAAAATAGTTCCTGCCCTATTCATGGCATATATAGTTCCTGCTTTTTTAACAACAACAGGATTAATTTCTCCAGAATGGACTACCATCGAAGAATCTGGTGAAATTGTAAATGGAAGCTCTAATTTATACTATGTATCAAGTAGGTATTTATTACCCGCGGCGTTAGTTTTAATGACCTTAAGTATTGATTTAAAAGGAGTTTTCAACTTAGGCCCCAAAGCATTAATTATGTTTATTACAGGTACAGTTGGTATTATCATTGGTGGTCCAATAGCCATATTAATTATAAGTGCTGTTTCTCCTGAAACCCTAGCAACTCCTTTATTACCATCACCAGGCATAGGAGAATTTAACGATGTTTGGAGAGGACTTTCTACCCTTGCAGGAAGTTGGATCGGCGGAGGTGCAAATCAAACAGCAATGCTAGAAGTATATCAATACAATCAAAAATTATATGGAGGAATGGTATTTGTCGATATTGTTGTTGCAAATATTTGGATGGCCATCATTTTAATTGGAATTGGAAAATCTGCTAGGATAGACAGATGGTTAAAAGCTGATACTTCAGCAATTGAAAGTTTAAAAGAAAAAATGTCAACATATGCTAAAAAAGTTGAAAGAAATCCTTCATTAACTGATCTTATGATATTAGCAGCTATTGCTTTTGGAACGGTAAGTTTTGCACATTTAGGTGCAGGTTTTCTAAGTAACTTTTTTGAAAATTTCGTCAATAGTTTAGAAGCAGGTATTACCAGAAACATTTTTACATTTTTAAGCTCTAGTTTTTTCTGGATGATCACCATAACTACTATAATTGGTATTATACTATCATTTACTAAAGCGAGAAGTTATGAAGGTGCAGGTGCAAGTAAGTTTGGTAGTGTTTTTATATACATCCTTGTTGCAAGTATTGGAATGAAAATGGACTTAAAATTAATTTTCGATAATTTAGGATTAATAGCAATTGGTGTAGTTTGGATGACAATACATGCAGGGTTACTTATATTGGTCGCTAAATTAATTAAAGCGCCTTATTTCTTTTTAGCAGTTGGAAGTCAAGCAAATGTTGGTGGAGCAGCCTCTGCTCCTATCGTTGCATCAGCTTTTCATCCTTCCTTAGCTACTGTTGGAGTTTTATTAGCTGTATTTGGATATGCTGTTGGAACAATTGGCGCAATTTTATGTACCGTTTTAATGCAATTGGCCTCGATCTCTTAGGTTGAAATAAAAAAAATAAGCATATTTGCGGCATTAAATAAATACTAAAAATGAAATATCTTTTTTCTATTCTATCGCTACTATTAATTTTGGTAAGCTGTTCAAATAATGAAAATACTATGACAGTTTCTGGTCATGTAAAAGGTTTGAAAAAAGGAACATTATTACTTCAAAAAATTGAAGATTCTACTTTAATTACTACTGATTCAATAATCATTAATGGAGATAACACATTTACATTAAGTGATGTTGTTACAAGTCCTGAAGTGTATTATTTACATGTAAAGATTTCTGACGGAACTCTTTTAGATGATCGAATTGCTTTTTTTGCTGAACCTAAAGAAATCAATATTCAAACTACATTAAAAGAGTTTAATACCAAAGCTGTAATTAATGGTTCTGTAAATCAAGAATATTTAGATGATTACGATCAATTAATGAAAAGGTATTCTGATAAAAACTTAGAATTAATCGAACAGGATTTTAGAGCTAAGAAAGAAGGAAATGATTCTTTAGTAAATGATGCTCTACAAAAACAACGAAGTATACTTTCAAATAGATATTTAGCAACTGTTAATTTTGCTTTAGGACATAGTGACTATGAAATAGCACCTTATTTAATGGTACACCAAGTAAGTAACATTAATAAGAAATACTTGGACACTGTTTACAAAAAAATGTCTCCAAAAATAAAAGACTCTAAATACGGTAAAGCATTAGAGTCTCTTATAAATAATCGTGAAAATTAAAAGATTATATTAAAGCGTTAATTTTTTCAATTAAACCTCTTCCTTTTTCTTCTAATTCATTGTTAATTCCTGTGAAATGTTGTTTTTGATTTTCAACATCTTTTTGGTTTACTTTTAAAATTAAATCGTCAAAAACTTCAATAGCTTCATCGATAATTTTTTGTGATTTTTTTGTGTCTTCTGTAGGATTTGTAAGCTCCCAAATGTAAACAGCTTCAATAATATCTCCTAAAACGAAATTAATATCTTTCTTTAAATCGCGTATACTTGCCATAATAATATATTTTGCTGCAAAAGTACTACATTTAAGGCATATACACTTCTAAAAATGTTGCTTGATTTGTATTTATTCGAAGTTTTTTAATTGCAGAAGGAATAAGTATCGTTTCCCCTTTTACTATTTTTTCTGAATGTCCTTTTGATTTAATTATAGCTTCTCCTTCTACACACATATACACTACAAATGAATCAAATTTTGAAATATCACGTTTTATTTTTTCAGTAAGCACTAACTTATTTGTAATAAAATAAGGAGATTTACATAATTGTATCGGTTCATTTGTTTGTTCTACATACGCTAATTTAGCGTCATTTGGCTCAAAGTTAATAGCATCAAACGCTAAGTCATTATGCAATTCTCTTAATTTCCCATCAATTCCTGGGCGGTCCCAATCGTAGATTCTATATGTTATGTCAGAAGTCTGTTGAATCTCTGCTAAAACAACTCCAGAGCCTATTGCATGTATAGTTCCTGGTGCAATAAAATAAGAATCTCCTTTCGCAACTTTTTCCGAATGAAGAATTTCCGTAAGTGTATTATTATCTAAATGGTTTTTATATGTAGTTTCATTCATTTCTGAATTAAAACCAAGAATAAGTCTTGCATCTTCTTCGGAATCTAAAATATACCACATTTCGGTTTTCCCAAACGATTGATGACGTTCTTTTGCCAAAGTATCGTTAGGATGTAATTGAACTGAAAGGTCTTCCTTAGCATCAATAAACTTAAACAACAATGGAAACGTATCACCAAATTCTTGATATACTTTATCACCAATTAGTTTTCCTTTAAATTTGTCAATTAATTTATTGAGAGTTGTTCCTTTTAATTCTCCATTACAAACAATTGAAATATTCTCATCTACTCCTGAAATTTCCCAACTTTCTCCAATACTATCTAAGTTCTCTTTGTTAAATAGTTGAGACAATTTATTTCCACCCCATACTTTTTCTTTAAGTATAGGAGTAAATTTTAGGGGATAAAGTTGCTTTTTTATTTTCAATCGAATTATTTTAACCTGTGTAAACTACAAAATTTCGAGGGGTTTCATATAATTTAACAGAAATGTCACAAGAATCTTTAATACGTTTTC
>JAHRWC010000175.1 GCA_019090365.1 Flavobacteriaceae bacterium | reverse complement strand
TGCAATCCTTTCATTATGGGTTTTGTTAAAACAAGAAAAACCTAATTTGTTTTTAATGGTTTTCTTAGCTATTCCTGCTTTATTTTTATTTGCTCCATTAATTCAGTTTTTCCCAGTTGGTTTAGGATTAAAAATGATTGTATTAAGTAGTGTGTTTACCGTTTTATTGTTTGGCTTATTACTTTCAGTTACTAGGTTTTATAAAATGAAGAAAACGCTTTCTTACTTAAGTTTTATACTTGCAGCATTGTTTTTTATTAGCGCCCATACTAAAAGTGATTTTTCAGAAGAAAGACAAAAACCTAATAGTTTAATGTATTATCAAGATGCCAATAGTCAAGAAGCTTATTGGTTTACTTATGATAAAGTTTTAGATGAATGGACCAAAGAATACTTAGGAGAAACACCTGAAAAAGCTTCAATGTATAACATTAACACAGAAAAAAGTAAATACAATACTGGATATAGTTTTGTTTCAGAAGCACCCAAAAAAGAAATTCCTTTATTTGAAACTATATTAAATGATGATACTATTATCGATTCAATTAAAGAAGTTAGATTTACAATAAAATCGAAACGAAATATCAATCAGATTTCATTATATGCAGACACCTCTTTAACATTTCAGTCTTTAGCTTTTAATGGTAAGAATGTTCCAAAAGATAGTTCCGGTTATGTATTCAGTAATAGAAAAGATGAAAAACTATTGCGCTATTATGTTGCAGATGGTGATTCGTTAGAAGTAAGGTATAGTATTGAAAAAGAGATTCCAGTTTCATTTACCGTTTTAGAATACTCATTCGATCTTTTAGAGAACAATCAGTTTACAATAAATAAAAGACCAAAACATACAATGCCAAAACCTTTTGTAATTACAGATGCTATAGTGATTAAAAATACCATAGATATAAATTCATTAACTGGAAGTAAGAACGATTCATTAAAACCTCAAACAATTGAGTAAAACAATAGCGATTGCAGGAATGGGATGGTTGGGTCAAAGTTTGGCGCAACGATTACATATATTAGGTTATAAAGTAAAAGGTTCTGTGACAAGTTTAGCAAAAGCAGAAATGCTCCAGAAAAGCGGATTTGAAGCTTATCCTATAGAAATTTCAGAAACAGGAATTAAAGGGCCAGTGAAAGTGTTTTTAAAGGAAGTGGATTTTTTAATTATCATGATTCCTCCTGGTTTACGAAGAAATACTGGCGCAGACTTTGTTTTAAAAATGACACATTTCCTCGAACAAATTGAATTGTCTGCTGCTAAAAAGGTGATTCTTATTAGCAGTACTTCAGTATATGCTGATGATCAAGGAATCGTTACTGAAAAAATACATCCTAAACCAGATTCTCAATCTGGCAAACAATTATTACAAGTTGAACAATTATTTGTAAATAAGACAGCGTTTGAAACGGCTATAGTTCGATTTGGAGGGTTGTACGGAGGAAGTAGACAGCCAGTAAGGTATTTGGCTGGAAGAAAAGAATTAAATGGAGGAAATGCTCCTGTTAACTTAATTCATCGTAATGATTGTATTGGGATATTGATCGAGATTATTAAACAAGATGCAGTAGGTTTTATTTTTAATGCTGTAAACCCTAAGCATCCTAAAAAGAAAGAGTACTATTTTAAAAAAGCGATTGATTTAAAATTAGATCCACCCACTTTTTCAGAAGAAGGTGATGAAGAAATTTATAAAACTATTAATTCGGTTAATTTAACAGAACAGTTAAATTATTCTTTTAAAGAGACTTTAGAATAATTTATTTTTTTTGATCCTCCAATTCAAGTTGGTAAATAGAATCTAAAAACTTTTTCTGTTTTTCTAATTCTTTTTTCTCGTCTTCTTTACGTTGTAAATCAATGTCATCTTTTAAGAATTTCTCATTTATTTGAATTATAAAATTCTTCATAGAAACATTCACTTCATTAATATACTTTTGTAATCTTAAAGAGTCAATCCTTGATTTATTAAGTTCTTGGTTTAATAAACTTGTACGGGTTTTAATGACAATTATTCTTGAAAAAAGAGATTGAGTATATACAGTGTCAGGAATATTATTAGATAATGAATCTACTTGTGTAAGAATTCGTTCCATTTTAGACTGTAACTCTTCAATAGTTTTTCCGTTAATAGATTTTATTTCAGATTCAAAATCTTCAAAAACACCCCATTGTGTCACTTGATCTGAAGCTTTATTGCTTAAGGTTGGGAAAACAAATGTTTTGTCTCCATAAAGAATGATACTATCTTGTTTTAAATCACTTTGTAATACTGTTTCTTCGGAAGAGTTTCCACAAGAAATAACAATGAATCCTAAAATTAATATAGGAATGATATATGTGATAAATGATTTCATTATTTTTTTAAATCTAGACAAATATACTAGTAAATATAACAACCTAAGGTTAATATTTTATGAAAGAAATAGATGAGATATTGCGTATCTTTACGTTCAAAATTTCCCTAAATGAAAAAGAGAATTCTTATTATTGGTGCTTCAGGACAAATAGGTACCGAGTTAACCGCTAGGTTAAGAAAACTATACGGCAATCATAAAGTAGTAGCAACAGATATTAGAGAATCTGATTCAACAATTGTCTCAGAAGGTCCTTTTGAGATATTAGATGCTATGGATAGTGAAGCAATTCAAGATGTTGTCATCCAATATGAAATAACTGAAATTTATTTAATGGCTGCAATGCTTTCAGCAACTGCAGAAAAGTTTCCAATGAAGGCTTGGAATCTAAATATGACTTCATTATTTAATGTTTTACAACTAGCAAAAGAAAATAAAATTAAAAAAGTGTTTTGGCCTTCTAGTATTGCTGTTTTTGGACCAACTACTCCTCCAATAAATACACCTCAAAATACAATTATGGAACCTTCTACGGTTTACGGAATTAGTAAACAAGCTGGGGAACGTTGGTGTGAGTATTATTTTAACAGGTATGGTGTAGATGTTAGAAGTATTCGATATCCTGGATTAATTAGTTATACTACTCAACCTGGAGGTGGTACAACAGATTATGCCGTGGATATTTATCATAAAGCTTTAAAACATAAAAAATATATCAGTTTCTTATCAGCAAAAACAACTTTGCCAATGATGTACATGGATGATGCAATTAAAGCGACAATTGGTATTATGGAAGCTCCTAAAGAATCAATTAAAATAAGAAACTCATATAATCTTTCTGCGATGAGTTTTAATCCTGAAGAAGTGTCTGAAAGTATTAAAAAACATATTCCTGAATTTGAAATAGATTATAAACTAGATTTTAGACAGAAAATTGCCGATACTTGGCCTCAATCAATAAACGATGATCAAGCTAGGAAGGATTGGGGATGGAAACATAAATTTTCTTTAGATGAAATGACACAAATTATGCTTGATAATTTAAGATAGAATAGGTACTTAATTGTATTATATAAAAAAACCCTTGTTAAAATAACAAGGGTTTTTCGTTTTTGGTTGATTTATATATCTTATTTCTTAATGATAAGAAATTCAGATCTTCTATTAAGTTGGTGCTGTGCATCTGTACAGTTACCACCACAATTTTCAACTGGCTTACTTTCTCCAAGACCTTTACCAGAAATTCTACTAGCATCAATTCCTTTTGAAATTACATACTGAACTGTAGATTGAGCTCTTCTTTCAGAAAGCTTCATGTTATATTCATCTGAAGCAATATTATCTGTATGACTTTCTACAGCAATTATCATTGCAGGAAATTTATTCATGATTGCTACTAATTTATCTAACTCAAATGCAGCTTGTGATTTGATGTTATGTCTATCAAAATCAAATAAGATAGGATTTAATACAACTTTTTCATCTACAATTATTTCTTCAATAGGACGAAGACGTAAAGAAGTATTAACTTCTTTCTCTTTTGTAGCTGAAACAGTTACAGCATTGCTTTCATAATCTTTTAAATAACCTTGAACAACATGACCTTTTTCACATTCAGCAATAAAAGAAGCTCTACCATCTGAATTAGTTGTTTTAGTAGATAATTTATTTTCGAAAGCATCAAATAATTCAACACGAACACCACCTAAAGGAGCGTTTGTTAATTCATTCACAACTTGAACATTTATTGCTACTTCACATTCTTCTTCTATTCTCTTTATTTGAAAAATGTCATCACTTCCTTTACTTCCTCTACGATTTGAAGAAACAAATCCTTCTTGTGTAGTTGAGTTATACTTATAAGCAAAATCATCTGAAGGAGAGTTTATCACAGATCCCATATTTTTTACTGTTCCGAAATTACTTCCAGAAGCTTCAGCACTAAATACATCTAAGCTACCAACACCTAAGTGTCCGTCACTAGAAAAGTATAATGTACCTGTAGCGTCAACATAAGGAAATACTTCTTTTCCTTCCGTATTAATATCGCCACCTAAAATTTCAGGAGTTCCTAAACTACCATCTTTTTTAACTTCTACTTTGTAGATATCTGACATTCCTTTTCCTCCTGGCTTATCACTTACAAAATATAATGTGTTACCATCTGGGCTTAAAGCAGGTTGACCTGTAGAATACTCATGGCTATTAAAGTGCGCAGAACGTACTCCTTTCCATTCACCATCAATTTTCTCAGCATAATAAAGATTAATCTCATTTACACCTTCTTCACTTTTCTTGTATTTCCCTTCATAATAATCATTTCTGTCAAAATACATTCTTTTACCATCAGCAGACATAGCAACATTTCCTTCATGGTATTTAGAGTTAATGTCTCCTTTTAATAAAGTTGCATTATCAATTTTACCAGCAGTCACATCAGCAACATAGATATCAAGGAATGGTTGATCATTCCATTTGTATTTTTTACGGCTTTTATTTCTTGCAGAAGAAAAGTAGAATTTATCACCAACAACAACACCACCAAATTCTGAGAATTTTGTATTAATGTCTTTCATGTTAGTTGCAGAATAATTTTTTGCCCCATCTAAAATTTTAGGAACGTAGTTTGGATTTCTCATGAACTTGATTGCACGAGAATCACTTGGCTTCATGTCTGCAAACTTTTTCATCCAAGTATTATGTTCACTGTATTTACCATTTGCTTTTAATGATTGAGCATAATTGTAAACAGTTTCAGAGCTGTATTTTTTGCCTTTTACAACACGTTTATAATAAGTTTCAGATTTTTTTGTGTCATTAATAAAGTAATAACAGTTTGCAAGACGCTCAAAAACATAACTGTCTGCTTTACCTTTTTTTATTAATTTTTGATATGCCTCTGCAGCATCTGTATAAGCAAGCCTATCGTATAATTGATCTGCTTTTTTAGTGGCAGCACTTTGTGCAGTAACTACCGAAGTACTTACAGCAAGAATAAGAAATAAGATATATATTTTTTTCATTTTGTATGAACTTAGGTTAGATATTAAAAGTATCTAGGTGATTTTAATGTACGTTTTTTGAAATTTAGATCGAAGTTAATAATAACCTCATGCGACGCATCAGCCACAGATTTAATGTCTGACATAACTCTATCATAAGCATATCCAATTCGAATGTTTGGATTCACTTGAAAACCTACCATTCCACTAAATGAATCGTCTAGACGATAAGAAGCTCCAATTTCAAATTTTTCGTAAAAAAGAGCATTTAAATTTCCATCATATGAGATAGGTGCATCAAATGCTGTTTTCACCATAACAGAAGGTTTTAATTTAAAATTTTCTGTTACTTGGAATACATACCCTGCAGTTCCAAAATAGTGATTTGTTTCTGACCCATATTTTAATCCATTTTCATCTAAATGAACTGAATTAAGCATATTAGGAACAGAAAAACCTAAATAGAAATTATCATTATATAAGAAAGCCCCAGCTCCAATATTAGGATACGTATTGTTTATATCCTGAGAGAAAAATGGATCTCCTTCATCTTGTAAATCAAGAGTACTTAAACCTACATCATGAAAAGTTGCTCCTGCTTTTAAACCTAAAGCCAAATTAAAACTTTCACTTAACTGTAAAGTATAAGAAAAATCCACATATACATTGGTTTCACTTATTGGCCCTAATTCATCTTTAATAGCAGATAGACCTAATCCTACTTTGTCTCCAATTGGAGAGTGAGCAGAAAATGTGAAAGTTACTGGATTGTCGGCAATCCCAGACCACTGGTTTCGATACAATGCAGTAAGATGTAAACTTTCTTTAGAACCCGCATAGGCAGGGTTAACCACATTCATATTGTACATGTATTGGGTATACTGTGGGTCTTGTTGTGCCGAGGCAAAGTCGGCGTACAGAATACTTAGCAAGAGTACTAATAGCGTTGTTTTTTTCATTATGATAGGTTATTTATTTTAAAAGTAATATTTTATTTATTAATATAAATCCAATTCGAGATTGGGTTTTCTGTGCTAAACTCAATTATATAATAATAGGTGCCTGTTGGTAATTCATCTCCATCATTCGTTTGACCATACCATTCATTCACATAATTATTTTTTTCATAGACTAATACTCCCAATCTATTAAAGATCGAAAGTTTTTCAATTCCAAATTTATCATCTAAAAATTCTAAATCGAAAAAGTCATTTTGATTATCATTATTAGGCGATATACCTTGTGTAATTACACAATTTGCATTGTCATAAAGATTAACTAGAACTTCATTTGTACCTGTACAACTTCCTTTAGAAATAACTACTGAATACACTTGAGTTCCTAATGTTCCTTCTTCTATTATTACATCAATTGTGTTATCAGTTTCACCTACTAAAGCATCTGAATTTAAATACCATTGATAAGATACATCAGTTTCAGAAGTGCTAGCAGTTAAAGTATTCAATTCATTAGGACAAGTTCTAAAATCGCTTCCTACTGAAACATCTAAATCTGCTCTAGGATTTACATTTATATTATCTTGTGTACTACAAACATTATAAGTTACAGTTACACTATAATTTCCAAATTCTAAAATAGTTAGTGTTGCATTATTTTCTCCAAAAATAATTGATCCATCTAAACTCCATTCATAATTAGCTGATGAAGGATCATAATTACTTGGAGAAGCATCTAATACAATTGGATTTTCAAAACAAGTTTCTAGATCTTCACCCAAATCAATATCGATATTATTAGCTGGAGAAATTACTATTGTATCTTGAGTTGAACATAAACCATAGTTAACGTTTACTGTATAAGTTCCAATTGCTGTAATGTTTAGATTTGCATTTGTTTCACCTACTAAAACAGTTCCGTTTAAACTCCATTCGTAACTAGCTAATGAAGGATCATAATTACTTGGTGAAGCATCCAATACAATCGGGTTTTCAAAACAAGTATCTATATTTTGTCCTAAATCAATATTAATATCATCGGCTGAAGAAATAATTATTGTATCCTCATTAGAGCATAATCCATCACTTACAACTACTGAATAAGTTCCTATATCAGAAACTGAAAGCATTGCGTTTGTTTCTCCTGCTAGGACAGTTCCATTAAGACTCCATTCATATATAAATTGTTGTACAGGTGTATTTGTAGGAGTTGCATCTAAAGTTATTGGGTTGAAAAGACAAGAAGCAATATCATTACCTAAATCAAAAACTGGATTTGTTCCAAGGTTTACTTCAATACTATTTTCTGTGGTACAATCATTCACAGTTACTTCTAGAGTATAAATTCCAGATTGAGTAACCGTAATAGTTGGTGTTGTTTCTCCTCCTGGACTCCATAGATAAGTTGCTCCATCTGTTTCACCATCAAGAACAGGTATAATTTCATAAGAGGCAACATCACATAAACTTACATCTTCACCTAAATCTACTGAGAAAGAAGCCAATTGAATTGTAATTTCATCAGTTATTAGACAATCATTACCAGTTACTTCAACACTATATAAGCCAGAAGCAGTCACAACAAGAGTACTTGAAGTTTCACCAATAAGTTCAGTTCCATCTTGAAACCATTTATATGTAATATTATTTAATTCTGAAATATTTGAAGGAGTTGCATCTAACGTGATATCTGATCCATCACAAATAGATTGATCATCACCTAAATCAAAAACAGGGCTTTCAAAGAATTCTACTAAAATTTCATCAGAAGCGATACAATCAGGAGCTTGTTCATAAGCAACTTCTATTCTGTATAGACCTCCTTCAGTAACTATTAAAACATTATTTGTTTCACCTACTAATTCTACATTGTCTTTAAACCATTGATAAGTTGCTCCAGGAGTTTCACCAACATCTAAAGTGATTGTTTCAAAATCACAAACAGCTTCACCATTTGAAATAAGAATATCGCCTCCTAAATCTACATTACCAATATCAAAACTTCCTGCTTCAATAAAAACAGCAGAATCTAGTGCAGTATCCGTTTCATCAGCAATTACTAATTTAATAGTATATGGATTTCCAACAATTACATCTCCAACAGCTTGTAAAGAAACTATTTGTCCATTAAAATCTATGATAGCATCATTAGCTGGATTGTATGGTTCAAAATTATATTTATCAAAATATTCTTCATTAATAGCTGGACATTGACCAGGCACATCAGGATGAATATTAGTTACTTCAATTGGAATATTAGTTCCTGGAAGTACTGCAAGGTTTTGAACTGTACCAGTTACTTGATCTGTTACAATAAATGCAAAAGCATCAGAATATGTACATTCAAAATTTTGATTGTATTCTTCAGAAGCTAATAAAAAATTAAAACTTATTTGATCTACTAATGGTACAAAGTCAAATTGCACCCAAGAAGCATTATTAGTTTCAGTAGCAGTAGTATTGGCTTCAAGATCTAAATCACCTGGCCAATCAAAACCACCATCACTATGATCGATTAAATTAGGTCCTGGTGCATTTAATACATCACCTGAAGTTAAAATTAAACCTTTTTGAAAAGGAAAATCCGCTCCATTAGCATTAAAAGCTCCAATACCATTTACATCACCAAAATTGGATCCAGTACTTTGAGAAAAATTTGAAAGTTCTACACAACTACTATTAAAAAGTACATCCTCTACCAATTCTTGTGTAGATAATGAATCATCAATTTCAAAAATTCCACTTAAACATGAAATTCCATTACTAGATATAATACAATTTGCATCGTCTGCATTTTCTACAGTGATCACAACTATTGTACTTGGAGCATAGGGTCCAAAAGTTACAATACCTGTTGTAGTAACTGATTGTTGTGGACTTCCTTGATCGTCATTTATATTAAGTGTAGTTGCAGTTCCTAAATCTTCAACATCAACTAAAACTGAAAAGTCTTCTCCTTCAGCACAGTCGTCTGTATCATAGCTAACTGTAGGATTTAAACAGGTTTGGCACCAAACATCCCAATCCCATTCTATAAAGCCATCAGTTTGGCAACTTATTACTCCGTCTGAATCAATCATAAGAGTAATAGTATCTCCTGAAGATTGAAATGTTAGACCAGTTAGGTCTCCATTATTACCATAAGGAGTTGCAGCATTTAAGTTTGTAACACCATCAGTATCTAATACAATTACTTCATCAAAATTATTTTCAGTTTGACCAGCATTAAATACTAAATTTAATGGTAGTCCAGAAGTATTAGTAAAAACAAATTGTGTGGTGTCATTACTATCATAACAAAATGTGAAATTTTCATGACCTGCAGCACAATCTATTATTGTTTGACTATGCATACTTGTAGACATACAAATAAAAGAAAGCATTGAAACAACAAGAATAGAAAACTTGTTCATTTTTATTTTTTTGCTAATAAATGTGTCCTTAAGGTTCATATAAATTAATGTTATTAATTATTGTTACAGCGTACTTTTTATTCTGCTTCTATATTTACATAAATCCATCCAGTTATTTGATTTCCAAAAACAGGATCATTTCCACTCAATGTGATAACATAATAGTAAACACCTGTTGGTAACCAAACCTCATCATTAGTTTGACCTTTCCATTCTTTTATGTAGTTGTTTTTCTTATAAACTTCAACTCCACTTCTGTTAAATACTTGTAAATTATCAATTCCAGTACGATCTGCAAGGAATTCAAGATCTAAGCGATCATTAAAACCATCTTCATTAGGAGATAAACCTTGAGAAATAGTACAACCCCCATCTCTATATAGTGTTATGGTTGAAAATGCTGATTTAAAACATCTTCCTTTATTAATTGTAACTCTATATGTTTGTAAATCAGCTTCATTTCCGGTTAAAACCACTTCTAAAGTACTATTTGTAGCACCAACAATTTCTTGACCGTTTAAGTACCATTGGTATTGAATATCTGTATTATTAGTTTCAGCAACTAGTGTAACAGGTTGATCAGGACAAACCTTAACTCCTGTTTCTAAACTAACTTCTAATTCATCTAATAATTCTAAGTTGATTGTATCTTGAGTTGAACATTCTCCAACAGTTACAATAACACTATATTCTCCTTGTATAATGGCATTTAAAGTTTCACCATTATTGTTATAAACATCACCATTTAAAAACCATTGGTAGGTAGCATCAGATGCATCATAGTTTAATGGAGAAGCATCTAACCAAACAGCGTCTACAAAACAAGTTTGGAAATCTTCACCTAATTCAATTTCAATATCATTTGCACTAGAGATAACTATTGTATCAGTTGAAGTACAATCTCCAAAAGAAACCGTTACTGAATATGTTCCATTTTCAGTTGGTGATAATGTAACTCCTGTTTCGCCAGCAATTACAGTACCATTTAAACTCCATTCGTATGTAACAACATTAGGGTCATAGTTATAAGGTGTTGCGTCTAAAACGATATTATCAAAAAGACAAGTTGAAATATTATCTCCTAATTCAATAGCGATATCATTAGCAGGAGAAATAACAATAGTATCTTCATCGATACATTGTCCAGAAGTAACAACTACAGAATAAGTTCCTACTGTTGTTACATCAAGTAAAGCAGTTGTTTCGCCAGCAATTACAGTTCCATCTAAACTCCATTCATATGTTACCAATGAAGGATCTATATTAGAAGGTGTTGCATCTAATGTTTCTTGACCGTTAAAACATGTACTGTAATCATCTCCTAAATTTACTCCTAAATCATCACTAGGAATAATTGTTATTGAGTCTTCAGAAGTACAAATGCTATTAGTTACTATTACACTATAAACACCATATTGTGTTGCAATTAAAGTAGGATTAGTTTCAGCAGCTAATACAGTTCCATCTAAACTCCACTCATAAGTAACAGTAGCTGGATCTAAATTTGAAGGAGAAGCATCTAACGTGATTTGAGCTTCAAAACATGTTGTAATATCGTCACCTAATTCAATTACAGGACTTTCATTTAATAAAATCTCAACACTATCAGTAACTGAACAGTCGTCTCTTGTCATTTCTAATGTATATGTTCCAGAAGTTGTTACTGTAAGAGTAGGAGTAGTTTCTCCACCTGGACTCCATAAGTAAGTAGCGCCTGTAATATCTCCAGTAGTTTCTGGGATAATTTCATAAGATGCTTCATCACATAACTCTTGATCATCACCAAGTTCTAATGTGAAATCTGCAACAAGTGTTACTGTTACATCATCTGTTAATGTAACAACATCACCATTACAGTTTGTATATGTAATTTGAGCTGTATAAGTTTCTTCTCCATTTGATGGACAAACATTCATTGTAGGGTCTGTTCCAATTACAGTTCCACTTTCATCTAACCAAGCAAATTCATATGTAGGGTCACCTTGTGGGCTAAAACTCCAAGCTTCATTTGTAGTTGTCCAAGGTGAGTCTGAAGTTTGTCTTCCTGGAGGAACATAAGCAATAGTACCTGCATTATTTTGAATACCAACAACAGCGTTTCCACCATTCCAACCTTCACAAGTTGGTTTATCTTGGATATAGATTTCGATTACATTTGAGAATTCATAAAAAACAGCCATATGAGTTGCTTCTAATTCATTACAACTAAAGTATGCTACTTGATAGAAAGAAACCACTAATACTCTATTAGGAAAAGCACCTAAAATTTCCCATGCAATTTCTTCACTATTACCTGCTAAAGGATCTATATCATGTCCAGGTGTAAAAACATTTGCTTCACCTAGTGTATCGTTATCATTGTTTGGTAGGTTTTCTGTAAAAGCCCAACCATTTGTTCCTGGACCTACATCTCCAGGATCTACTTCAAAACGAATTACACCATTAGATCCTACTTGAAATTGTGTTTCAGTATTTGCGAAAAAACAAAAATCAAAAGGTAAATCTCCAACGTCACTCCAAGAATCATCAATATCTGTGTTCATTGAATTTGCTAAACCATCAAAAGCGAAAGGAGGTTCGTATGTAATTTCATCTACTATATATTGATCTGTAAAAGATTCGAATGTTTCAAGGAATGTTGCTGTGATATCAGTACAAGCATCATTACAGCTCAATGTTTGATCATCACCGGCATTAATAAATAATGATCCAGGACCACCACTTAAACAACTTATTGTAGGACTAACTATAAAACAGTTTGGATCATTAGCGTCATTTACTGTAAATACTACATCTACATCGAAAGCGTAAGGACCAAAGGTTAAAATACCTGTGTTAGTAGCTGTTTGTTGTGGACTTCCTTGATCATCATTGACAGTGATTTCTGTAGCAGAACCCATGTCTGTAATGTTTACCGATACATTAAAGTCATTTCCATTTGTACAATCGCCATCAGTAGCAAAAGTTACTGTAGGATTTAGACATGTTTGACACCAAACATCCCAATCCCATTCTACAAAATTATCTGTTTGACAACCAATTACACTATCAGAATTAATTTGTAATGTTATAGTATCTCCAGAAGATTGAAAAGAAAGACCTGTAAGATCGCCACCATTTCCATAAGGAGTTGCAGCATTTAAATCGGTAACTCCATCAGTATCAAGTACTATTACTTCATCAAAATTATTTTCTACTTCTCCAGCATTAAACACTAAATTTAATGGAAGTCCAGAAGTATTTGTAAAAACAAATTGAGTTGTATCATTACTTCCATAACAATAGGTAAAATTTACAGGACCTGCAGCACAATCAATTATTGTTTGACTAAACGAGATTGTTGTGAAAAACATTAATAAAGCAAAAGGTATAATTTGTAAGAAAGAAAAAGTGCTTCTTCCTCCTTTTGCTAGTGTTTTATTTAGGTTGGGTTGAAAATTAGTGTAAGATTTTTTCATAGATAAAATGATTGGTAATTTTTCGGCACTAATGTAGTTAAAATAATGTGAAATTTTTAAATGCTACTTTAAAACTTGTTAAAGCACACTTTTTATAGATTAAAACTAGTATTTTTTCAAAATATGCATTTGAAATATTACTGATTAAACAAGTGAAATTCATTTTACCCTAGCCTAATTTGAAGGTTTTTTACATTAATATTTAAATATATTAAGTGTAAAAATGAAAATTTATGAATTATCCTTAATTGAAAATATGCTATACACTGGGAAATGATCACTTAATCCACCAAGGTATCTATCACCAACAAATGTTCTAAAAGGATTTCCTTTATATTTTCCTTTAAATTCTTGTAATTCTAAAGGGTTAAAAATTTTAGCTTCTTGAAAACGAAATGAGTTACCATGTTGTTGTAAAAAATTATTTGTCAATAATATTTGATCAAATAGATTCCAAGCACCTCTATAATTTAAGCTTCCTTCATAATGAGTATGTAATTGTTCCATCGGGTTATGCATATCAATACTAGACAGTTTTTTTACACTTTCACTAGTTGGATCGTCATTAAAATCGCCCATTACAATAATTTTAGCTTCAGGATCATCTAGAACTATATTAGAAATTAGTTCTCTGTTTTTTTCAGCAGCAGCTACTCTTTTATATGAAGTTTCGTTTGAGCCAGCTCTACGAGAAGGCCAATGATTAACCATGATATGAACTAATTCATTATTTAGATGCCCTTTTGCATATAATATATCTCTAGTGTAATCTCTTTCTCCATGTTCATTGTCAATATAAAGAGGTACTGCTTCATGTTCAATCACACTAAAATATTTTTCTCTGTATAATAATGCAGTATCGATCCCTCTTTCATCAGGAGAATCAAAATGCAACATATTATACCCTTTACCACTAAGGTATTTAGAGTTGATTAATTCTTCTAAAACACTTCTATTTTCAACTTCAGCAACACCAATAAGTGCTGGTGGATGATTTATCTCATCATATCCTAATTGTGAAATAACTCCGCCTAATTTTTTTACTTTCTTTCTAAATTTTTTTTCATTCCAGTTTTTCTCTGAATTTTCAGTAAAATCATCATCTAAGGTTCTATGATCATCAACCGTATCAAAAAGGTTTTCAAGATTGTAAAAGGCAACAGTAAAATGCTTGTAATCACTATTTGAAGAATAACTCATATAATTGAATAAAGATATACTACGAATATAAGAGAGTCCTTCTGAAATAAAAAATAACATCCTTAATAATCATTTTACTCTTTTGTACATTTGCTTCATAATTAAATATATGATTGAAAAATCTGAAATAACATACGAAAAAACAATCCTCATTGGTTTAATAACTCAATTACAGGATGAAGATAAATCTAAGGAGTATTTAGATGAACTTGAATTTTTAGCTTATACCGCAGGAGGTGAAGTGTTAAAAAGATTTGTTCAGAAAATGCAAGCGCCCAATTCTAAAACATTTATTGGATCGGGTAAAATGGAAGAAGTAAAAGATTATATCGATGCACATAATGTAACTATTGCCATATTTGATGATGAACTTACTCCAGCGCAACAAAAGAATATTGAAAAGATTTTAGAAATTAAAATTATAGATAGAACCAATTTAATACTTGACATATTTGCGCAACGTGCTCAAACTAGTTATGCAAGAACTCAAGTAGAATTAGCACAATATCAATACTTATTACCAAGATTAGCAGGAATGTGGACTCACCTTGAAAGACAACGTGGAGGTATTGGTATGCGTGGACCTGGTGAAACTGAAATTGAAACAGATAGACGAATTGTTCGCGATCGAATTTCATTACTAAAGAAAAAGCTAATTACCATCGATAAACAAATGGCGGTACAAAGAGGTAACCGTGGAAAATTAGTGAGAGTTGCATTAGTGGGTTACACCAATGTGGGAAAATCTACTTTAATGAATGTTATAAGCAAGTCTAAAGTTTTTGCTGAAAACAAATTATTTGCAACTTTAGATACTACCGTAAGAAAAGTAGTAATTGGCAACCTGCCTTTTTTATTAACAGACACGGTTGGTTTTATTAGAAAGTTACCTACTCAATTGGTAGAATCTTTTAAAAGTACTTTAGATGAAGTTCGTGAAGCCGATTTATTATTACATGTTGTAGATATTTCGCATGCTTCTTTTGAAGATCATATAGATTCTGTAAATAAAATATTAGAAGAAATTAAATCCTCAGATAAGCCAATAATAATGGTTTTTAATAAAATTGATGCCTACCATCCAGAAACGATAGATGATGATGATTTAATTACCGAAAAGACTGAAGCTCATTTTACAATAAAAGAATGGGAACAAACTTGGATGAATAGGGTAAATGGAGATGCTATCTCTGTCTCTTATACACATCT
>JAHRWC010000174.1 GCA_019090365.1 Flavobacteriaceae bacterium | reverse complement strand
CCTTCATCAAAAGGAATATTAAGCCAGTTCATAGCCTCAACGATATATTCTTCTGCACCTGAAACGTAACGATTTTGATCGGTATCTTCAATTCTTAAGATAAAATCACCTCCGTGTTTTTTAGCAAATAAATAATTAAATAATGCAGTTCTAACACCACCAATATGTAATGGTCCTGTTGGGCTAGGAGCAAATCGAACACGTACTTTCTGACTCATGAAATCTAAACTTTAATTAAGGGCGCAAAGATACAAATCTAAGTCTTCATTTCAACAGGAATTCTTTTATTCATGATTGAAAACCACAAAGGTGGAACTAAAGCCAGCACCAACGAAGTAGGATAACCATAAGGCATTTGAGGACTGGTTTCATGGCAATCTAATAGTTGATATTTTTTATGCGATTTATAATGATGATCACTATGACGAGTTAATTCATATAACATAATTCGCCCTAATACATGGTTAGAATTCCAAGAATGAATTTCAGCAACTCTTTCATAACGTCCATTTTTAGTTTTATTCCTTCTTAATCCATAATGCTCAATATAGTTGATAGATTCTAGTAGAACTATTCCAATAATTGCAATTGCAATTGCATATATCATTATCTGTAAACTTAAAAAGTAGAGGATTACACCTAGATACAAGGTCTGAAAAATTAGAAACCACAACATATCGTTTTTAATATGAAAAAATGATAATCCTTCAGATTTTAGTAGATTAATTTGAATTTTCCATGCACTAAAATATTGTTTACTGATAGAAGTAAACCAAAAGGAATATACCGATTGATTGTATTTTGCACTCGCTGGATCTTCTTTGGTTGCTGCATGTAGATGATGTCCAAAATTATGTTCTATATAAAAATGCATATACAAAGAGGGTAGGAGTAAAAACTTTCCCGCCATCTTTTGCCAAGTGCTTTTTCGATGACCTAATTCATGTGCGACATTTATACCGTTGGACCCTAAAACAATCCCTACTGAAAATATAAGACCCACTAATTCTAAACTTGAATAATCATTATACTGTAAACTCCATAAAAACCACCCTAAAATACCATAAACAATAGGAATGTTTAACAATAATAATACATCAAAGAAGTAATTTTTAGACTTACTTTCTCTTTCTTTTTCTGAAATATTTGTAGTCTGTAAAGGCAATAATATTTCAAAAACAGGAATCAATACAAAAGCAAAAATGGGCGTAAAAAAACTCCAATATCCTTGAAGATTAAGACCAATAATAGCTGAAACAGGAACCGAATACGCCACTAAGTATTTTAAATCTATCATAAAATTAAGTTTCGGACTAATATTTGTGCTATTTTTAAAGTTCTATTTAAGAGATATTAATCAATGAGTAGCTTTAGTGTTATCCAGCAAAAGCTGGAACAATTTATAAAAAAATATTATACCAATGAGTTAATTAAAGGAAGCATCCTTTTTTTAGCAATAGGATTGCTATATTTTTTAATTACGTTATTGATAGAATATTTTCTTTGGCTAGAACCTTTAGGGAGATCAATTCTTTTCTGGCTTTTTATTGCTGTAGAATCTGCATTATTCATCAGATTTATTGCTTTTCCTCTATCAAAACTTTTTAACCTTCAGAAAGGAATAAGTTTTGAAGAAGCTTCTAAATTAATTGGGAATCACTTTCCTGAAGTAAGTGATAAGCTGTTAAATGTAATTCAGTTAAATCAGAATCAAAGAGAATCTGAGCTATTATTAGCTAGTATTGATCAAAAATCAACCGATTTAGAGCCAATTCCGTTCAAAAGGGCCATTAATTTCAAAAAAAACAGCAAATATTTAAAATATGCTGCAATTCCTGTAATCATCTTTTTATTGATTCAAGTTCTTGGGGAAAAAGATATTTTTTCAAGTAGTTATACTAGGGTTGTCAATTATGATACGGCCTACGAACCTCCTGCTCCTTTTTCTTTTACTATTTTAAATGAATCATTACAAGCAATTGAAAATAAAGGATATACAGTCAAAGTTCAAACGAAAGGAGAAGTAATTCCTGAAAATGCAAGTATTAGTTATAATACTGAAACTTATTATTTACATCAAATAGCTCCAGGATTATTTGAATACACCTTCCTTCAACCAAAAGAATCCATAGATTTTAACTTTAGTGCGAATAATGTGACTTCAAAAGAATTTACACTAAATGTTGTAAAGACACCTTCACTTAGTTTTTTTGAAATGAAACTTGATTATCCTTCCTATATTGGAAAAAAAGATGAGGTGTTGAAAAGTACTGGAAATGCCACCATTCCTGAAGGAACTAAAGTAACGTGGGATATTTATACGAAAAACACGAATGAAGTTAATTTAAAAACTAAAGACACTGCATATGCTTTTTCAATTCTTAAAAATAAAGAAAGTGATGAATCATTAGGGAGTAAAACTTTTAGTCATAAAAGGAATGTGTACAGAAAATTTGACTACACTATTACAACTTCTAATAATGAATTAAAAGACTACGAAAATCTTTCATTTACATTAGGTGTCGTGTTGGATCAATATCCTGAAATAAATGTAGAATCTAAGAAGGACAGCACAGATAGTCAAAAGGTATATTTCTTCGGAAAAGTTTCAGATGATTATGGTTTAACAAAACTTCAATTGATCTATTATCCTGTTGGAGATGAATCTCAAAAAGAAGTAAAACCACTTACTATTAGTTCAAACAATTTTGATGAATTTGTACATTCATTTCCTGGTGATATAATCTTAAAAGATGGAGTAGCCTATGAATACTATTTTGAAGTGTTTGACAATGATGTATTGCATAATTACAAGTCGAGTAAATCTTCTATGTATTTCTTCAAAAAATTAACTCAGGACGAAAAAGAAAAAGAACAACTTCAGAATCAAGAAAATACAATCAAAGGATTAGATAAATCGCTTGAAAAGCTAAAAAATGATGATAAAGCACTTCAAGAATTATCTAAAACTCAAAAAGAAAAAAAGGAACTTAATTGGAACGATAAGAAGAAATTAGAAAACTTTATTAAGAGACAGCAGCAGCAAGAAGAGATGATGAAAAATTTCTCAAAAGAATTGAAAGATAACCTTGAGAATTTTCAACCAGAAAATGAAGAAGATCCATTTAAAGAGCAACTAAAAGAACGATTAGAGGAAAATGAAGAACGTCTTAAAAAGAATGAAAAGTTATTAGAGGAATTAGAAAAATTAAAAGATAAAATTAAAAAAGAAGAGCTAACAGATAAACTTGAAAAATTAGCCAAGCAAAATAAAAACCAAGAGAAAAATCTTGAACAATTAGTAGAGCTTACCAAAAGATATTATGTAACTAAAAAGGCAGAAAAACTTTCAGATGAACTTTTTAAACTTGCTGAAGAACAAGAGAAATTAGCTGATTCACCTAAAGAAGAAAACACGAAAGAAGAGCAAGAAAAGCTCAATGAGAAGTTTGAGGATTATAAGAAAGATATGGATGATCTTCAGAAAGAAAATGAAGAATTAAAAAAACCAATGGAAATTCCTCAAGACAAAGTAGGGGAGAAGATTGTACAAAAAGAACAAGAAAATGCCTCTGAAAAACTTAAAGAAGAAAATCAGAGTGGTGCTTCAGAAAATCAAAAAAAGGCAGCAAAAAAGATGAAAGAAATGAGTCAGCAAATGCAGGCTCAAATGATGGCAGGTGCGGGCGAATCTCTAGAAGAAGATTTAGAAATGCTTCGACAAGTATTAGATAATTTAGTGGTGTTTTCTTTCGAGCAAGAACACTTAATGGAAGAATTTAAAACCATTGAATATGGAAATGCAATTTTCGGAAAAAAACTAAATAAGCAAAATGACTTAAAATTAAATTTCAAACATATAGACGATAGTTTATTTGTATTGGCTTTACGTCAACCTCTTATAAGTGAAACTATTAATTCATCACTTACAAATATCGAGTTTAACATAGATAAAAGCTTAGATCGATTGGCTCAAAATCAAGTACGTCAAGGTATATCTAACCAACAATACACAGTAACAAATGCAAATGAATTAGCAGTTCTTCTAAGTGATTTATTAGGGAACATGCAAAACCAAATGGGTATGGGCATGGGTCAAGGAAAAGGTAAAGGGAAAGGACAGGGACAAGGAAAAGGAAAAGGATTTCAGTTATCAGATATCATTGAAAAACAAGAAAGTTTATCTGATAAAATGGAAAAAGGAGGGAAAAAAGGAAAAGACAAAGGCGAAGGTGAAGGAGAAAGTGAAGGCGAAGGCGAAGGTCAGGGAGAAGGGCAAGGTCAAGGTGATGGTCAAGGAGAAGGCGAAGGAGATGGTGATGGGAAAAACGGAAAGAATGGTAATAAGGAAGGAAAAAATGGTCAAGGAGATAGTGAAGAAATGAATGGAGAATTATTTGAGATATATAAAGAACAACAAATGCTTCGACAACAACTTCAGGATAAATTAAGTAAGGAAGGATTAAAAGGTAGAGGAGGAGATCTTTTAAGAGAAATGGAAGGAATAGAACAACAATTGTTAGACAAAGGATTTAATGATAGAACCCTTGAACGAATGCTTAATTTAAAATACGAATTACTAAAATTAGATAAAGCAAATTTTAAACAAGGTCAAGAATCTAAACGCGAATCACAAACAAACAGAACGTCCTATCAAAACGAATTACGAACAGATCCTGAATTGATAAAAAAATACTTCAATACCATTGAAATTCTAAATAGAGAGGCATTACCTTTGCGTCAAGAATACAAACAAAAAGTACAAGAGTATTTTAAGAAAAAAAATGATTGAATTTTATTCAGAAACAGAATTTCAATTAACGAATCCAGAAGGAATCTCAGATTGGATATCTACGATAATTTCAAATGAAAATTATGAATTAGGAGAAATTACATTTGTTTTTTGTGATGACAATTATCTGCATAAATTGAATGTAGATTTTTTAAACCATGATACTTTTACAGATATTATAAGTTTTGATAATAGTTTAGGTAAACAAGTTCATGGCGAAATCTATATTTCAATTGATCGTGTAAAGGAAAATGCTG
>JAHRWC010000173.1 GCA_019090365.1 Flavobacteriaceae bacterium | reverse complement strand
CACCAAGCTACAGAGTTAAAAGCTTTATTTACATAACAAAGTAACCATTGTTACATTGATTAAACAATCTATCTCTTATTTTTGACAAAAATTTAAACTATGTTCGGTAAAGGAACAAAATTATATAGCATACTAAGATTTAAATGCCCAAGGTGTCATGAAGGTGACTTTTTTCAAGGACATGCTTATAACTTTTCAAAAATGGGTAAAGTAAAAGAATATTGCCCGAAATGTAATCTAAAATATTCTATTGAACCAAGTTTTTATTATGGCTCCTATTATGTAACTTATGCCTTAGGATGTGCATTGTTTATAGCTATTTGGGTACTAAAATTATTATTATTTCCAGATTTATCTCCTTGGGGTTTATTAATGACCATTTTAATTTCAGTTATGGTGCTTTCACCATTAATTTATGCGCTTTCTAAAATAGTCTGGGGAAATTTTTTCTTTAAATATGACAAGAATATCCTTCAGAAAAAAAATGTAAATTCACAAAATGATACAACAACTAAAGGATAGTTATGGACATCTTTTTGAAGATGCATTATTACAAGAAATAGCTCAAGTAGGCACTTTTAAAGAAATTCCTGAAGGCTATAAATTAATGGAGATTGGGCAATATATTAAGTCCATGCCTTTATTAATTGAAGGCGCAGTTAAAATTTTACGAGATGATGATGATGGTGATGAATTGTTGCTATATTTTCTTGAAAGAGGTGATACCTGTGCCATGACTTTAACTTGTTGTTTAGGGGCTTCAAAAAGTGAGATTAGAGCCATTGCTGAATTAGATACCAAATTAATGATGATTCCAATTCAAAAAATGGAAGAATGGACCAGCAAATATAAAAGTTGGAGGAATTTTGTTTTTGAAAGTTATCACAACAGATTAATGGAAATGCTAGAAACTATAGATAGTATAGCATTTATGAAAATGGACGAAAGACTTCTTAAATACCTTAGAGACAAATCTAAGGTAACGAATGAAGACACTATATATAGTACACATAAAGAAATTGCTTACGAATTGCATACCTCAAGAGTTGTGATTTCTCGTCTTCTAAAAAACCTTGAAAAACGAGGGAAAATAAAACTGTATAGAAACAATATCAAAATTATTTCACTTTAAATTTTAAATGGAAATTATAGAAATTTTTGGCTACGCCTGTGCATTACTAATCGGAATTATTTTAGGACTCATCGGTGGTGGTGGTTCGATTTTAGCAGTGCCAGTGTTAGCTTATCTATTTTCTATTGAAGAAAAAGCAGCAACAGCTTATTCCTTATTTATTGTAGGATCTAGCGCAGCTTTAGGAGGAATAAAACAACATTTTAAAGGATTTGTAGATTGGCGTACGGCCATAGTTTTTGGAATTCCAGCCATTATTGGAGTTTCTTTAATTAGAAAATTTGTAGTACCTGCAATACCTGATATTATCTTTACTTTAGATGATTTCGATTTTACACGAAGGATGGCCATGTTCGGTCTTTTTGCTGTATTAATGATTCCTGCGGCCTTTTCGATGCTAAAAAAAAGGGAGGTAAAAGATGAAAATAAAAACCACGAAATAAGATACAATTACCCACTCATTATCATAGAAGGTATACTTGTTGGAGCCATCACAGGGCTTATTGGAGCAGGTGGTGGATTTTTAATTATCCCTGCTTTGGTAATATTAGCCAATGTAGAAATGAAAGTTGCAGTAGGCACATCTTTAATCATAATAGCAGTAAAATCTTTGATAGGATTCTTCATTGGAGATGCCCTAATTATGGAAATTGATTGGCAGTTTCTTTTTTCATTTACGTTTTTATCGCTTATAGGTATATTTATAGGAAGTTATTTAAGTAACTTTATAGATGGTAAAAAACTAAAGATAGGCTTTGGTTATTTTATCCTTATAATGGCTATTTTTATTTTTTACATGGAGTTTTTTATATAAAAATAGCTGTCTGTAACTTATGTTACTTTTTACATCAAAAAAACTCATTAATTTTGAACCATAATTAAAACGAATACAATGAAAGTAGAGCAAATTTATACAGGGTGTTTAGCACATGCAGCCTATTACATAGAAAGTAATGGTGAAGTTGCTATTTTTGACCCCTTAAGAGAAGTTCAGCCCTATTTAGACAGAGCAATTAAAGATGAAGCAAAAATTAAATATATTTTTGAAACTCATTTTCATGCCGATTTTGTTAGTGGTCATCTAGACTTAAAGAAAAAAACTGGAGCTCATATTGTGTTTGGACCTACAGCAAGCCCTAGTTATGATGCAGTTATTGCAGAAGACAATCAAATATTCAATATAGGAGATTACAAAATAAAAGTAATCCACACTCCTGGACATACCATGGAGAGTACAACGTATTTATTAATTGATGAAAATGATAAAGAATACGGAATAATAACTGGAGATACTTTATTTATAGGTGATGTTGGTAGACCCGATTTAGCACAACATATTGTTTCAGACCTTACTGAAGAAATACTTGCTGGTCATTTGTTTGATTCATTACGAAATAAAATTATGCCTCTTAGTGATCACTTAATTGTGTTTCCTAACCATGGTGCTGGATCTGCTTGTGGAAAAAACATGAGTAAAGAAACCACAGATACTTTAGGAAATCAGAAAGAAGTAAATTATGCACTTCGCGCAGACATGACTAAAGATGAGTTCATTAAAGAATTATTAGACGGATTAACTCCTCCTCCAGGATACTTTCCTTCCAATGTATTAATGAATATAAAAGGCTATACAAGTTTTGATGAGGTTATATCTAAAGGAAAAACAGCGCTGAAAGCTGATGCTTTTGAAGTAGCAGCAAATGAATCTGGAGCTATTGTTTTAGATGTTAGACATCAAGAAGCTTTTGCAAAAGGTCACATTCCTCGTTCAATCTTCATCGGTTTAGATAGTACATTCGCCCCTTGGGTTGGTTCTCTTATAAAAGATGTTAAACAACCTATTTTATTAGTAGCTCCTGAAGGAAGAGAAGAAGAAACCATTACAAGATTATCTAGAGTTGGTTTTGATAATACGATAGGATACTTAGAAGGTGGATTTGAAGCATGGAAAAAAGCAGCAAAAGAGTATGATAAAGTAACTGCAATTTCTGCTGAAGAATTAAAAGAAGCCATAGACCATAATGTTCCTGTTTTTGATGTTCGTAAAGATGGCGAATTTCAAGCCGAACATATCGAAGGCGCTAAACATACGAGTTTAGATAAATTAAATGAGCACTTAGCAGAATTTCCTAAAGATGAAATTTTTTATGTGCACTGTGCTGCTGGTTATAGATCAATGATTGCTTCTTCTATTCTAAAAAGCAGAGGAATACATAATTTAATTGATGTAGATGGAGGGTTTAATGCAATTAAAAAAGCTGGAATTAAAACAACAAATTTTGTTTGTCCTTCCACTTTAAAATAGTTGAAAATGAGAAATGTTAATCAGGAAGAATGGCGAGAATTAATTGCAAACGATTCAAATGCAACGATTATTGATGTTAGAACACCTCAAGAATGGAATGCTGGAATAATTGAAGGCTCCATCCTTATCAACATACAAAATGCCGCTGGTTATATAAATGATGTTAAAAATTTAAACCTCTCAAATAATTTCTACTTATACTGTAGAAGTGGAGGAAGAAGTCAAATGGGATGCCAAATTCTAGAATCTTTAGGTGTTGAAAATACATTTAATCTTCAAGGTGGTATTATGATGTGGAATGGAAAAATAGTGTCTTCATCAAATAAATGATTTAGACAAAAATATATAATAATTTTATTGGTTGATTAGTTAGTTAAGGAAGTAGTAAGTTTAATACTGCTACTTCCTTTTTTTAAAAATCTTAAATTTGTAATATGAAATCAACTCTTGTAATTCAAAACTTAAAATGTGGTGGTTGTGCAAATACAATTATCACAAAAATATCAACTCTAGATAATATCTCTGAAGTAGACGTTGATGTAGAAGCATCATCTGTATCGTTTACTTTTCAACAAGCAAACGATTTAGAAACAGTAAAAGATAAATTAGCTCACTTAGGATATCCAATTGAAGGAGATAAAAACTCAATGGTTTCAAAAGCAATTTCATATGTAAGTTGTGCAACGGGCAAGATGTCTCAATAGTCATGAAGGCTTCAATTAATAGTTTACAACATCATTGGGATGATGCATATACATTAAAAGAAACTTCAAAATTAGGTTGGTTCGAAGAATCTTCAGAACCTACTCTTACAATTATTAAGAGCTGTAAATTAAATAAAAAAGCTCGAATATTAAATGTTGGTTCAGGTTCATCTGTTTTAATTGATGAATTGGTTGACCTTGGATTTTCCAATGTAATCGCTTCAGATTTAAGTAAAGAATCTTTAAAAAATTTACAAAATCGAATGGCTTCAAAAAAAGATGCTGTTGATTGGATTGTTGATGATTTAACGAATCCAAAAGTTCTTTCAGAAATAAAACCTATTGATCTTTGGAATGATAGAGCTGTTTTGCATTTTTTTACTGAAGAAAAAGACCAAGACACTTACTTTAGTCTTTTAAAAAAACTTGTAAAGCCATCAGGATATGTAATCATTTCAGTGTTTAATACTGAAGGGGCTACCAAATGTTGTGGGTTACCTGTTAAAAGGTATGATAAAGGAATGTTGACTGAAAAGTTAGGCAGCGATTTCACATTAATTGATAGCTTTAATTATATCTATACAAATCCATATGGCGATGCAAGGCCATATGTTTATACGTTATTTAAGAAAAAATAATTATCATGAAAAGGTATTCAATTTATATTAGCTTATTGTGTATTAGCTTACTATTTAGTTCTTGTAAAAATAATTCTGAAAATGAATCTTTAGATCCACAAAAAGAGGTTGACACAACAATTTCTTCTGAAATTCCTATGGGTAAAAAATACCTAGAAACGAAATGTAATCTTTGCCATAGTTTAACTGCTGGAGAAAATGAAAGAATAGCTCCACCAATGATTGCTATTAAACGAAATTATATGAATTCTACTACTTCAAAAGAAGAATTTATAGCTCAGTTTACAGATTTTGTAAAAGATCCAACTAATGAAAAAGCACTCATGAGTGGAGCGATAAATAAGTTTGGAGTGATGCCAAAACAAGCTTTCCCAGAAAATGAAGTTTTAGCAATTGCTAATTATGTTTATGACTTTGAAATAGAAACTCCTGCTGGATTTGAAGAACATTGGGGAAAACAACATGGAAAAGGAAAATTTAAACAAAAAGGGAGAAGGTTTAATGCTTCTAATCAAGTTCAGACTTCAGAAGAAATAGGGATGAATTATGCCCTTACTACTAAGAAATTATTAGGTAAAAACTTAATGGGAACTATTCAAAAAAAAGGCACAGAAGAGGCTTTTAAATTTTGTAATGTTCAAGCTATACCATTAACCGACAGCATTGCTAATAAAGAAAATGTGCTTATTAAAAGAGTTAGTGATTTACCTAGGAACAGTGCTAATTCAGCAAATAAAAAAGAATTAAATTACATAGAAAACTATAAATCTATACTGTCTAAAGGAGAAAAATACAATTCAATTGTTGAAGAAAAAAATGATAGTATTCATTTTTATTATCCAATTGTAACAAATTCTATGTGCTTGCAATGTCATGGTTCTCCAAAACATCAAATCGAACAAAAAACACTTGCTTTAATTTCAGATTTATATCCAGAAGACAAGGCTATAAATTATTCTGAAAATGAAGTAAGAGGGATTTGGAGTATTCATTTTAAAATTTAAAATTCATTTATGAATCAAGATAAAAAGTTTTGGAATGACCTTTATAAAGAAAATGATATCGGTTGGGATATAGGTCATGTTTCTCCTCCATTAAAAAATTATTTTGATCAATTAACGGATAAGGATATAAAGATTTTAATTCCAGGTGGCGGAAATTCATACGAAGCTGAATACTTACATCATTTAGGGTTTAAAAATGTGCATGTTGCAGATCTTTCAGAAATTCCATTAAACAACATTATTAAGAGAGTTTCAGATTTTCCCAAAGAACATCTTATTCATGGTAACTTTTTTGAAATTCAACAAAAATTTGACCTCATTATTGAACAAACATTTTTTTGTGCAATCAATCCTTCTTTACGAAAAGATTATGTGCAAAAAGCAAATGAATTATTAAACGAAAAAGGGAAAATAGCTGGCTTATTGTTTTCAATTCCGTTAAATAATGATCAACCTCCTTATGGTGGAAATATTGAGGAATATCAAAACTTATTTGGTCAATATTTCGACATTAACATTATGGACACAGCAAATAATTCAATTCCTAAAAGATTAGGTAATGAATTATTTATTAAATTGTTGAAAAAATAACCTTTGATCACAAAAGCTCTTGACACCTATTTTCCTCAGCTTGCTAAAATGCCAGATCTTAAAGCTGAATTAGAAGACATTTGCAGTATTCATACCTTTGAAGCTGGAACTGTCATACTTAATCAAGGAGCTTATATAAAAGTAATTCCATTACTTACTTCTGGTTTAGTGAAAGTCTATAAAGTAGAAGCTGAAAACGGAAATGAAGTGTTACTCTATTACATAAAACCTGGCGAAAGCTGTGTAATGTCTGTTACCACTTTAATGAAAAACAATCCAAGTAAAGTAAAAGCGGTGATAGAAGAAGATGCTGAAATTGTTGTTATCCCTGCCAATAAAGCTTTAGAGATTGCTAAAAAATATCCTAAATGGAATGAATTTATTTATGACCTATTCAATCTAAAATTTGATGAATTACTTCAAGTAGTTGAAATACTCACTTTCTCAAATAAAGACACAAGGCTCCTAGAATATTTAAAAAAAGAAGCCATGTTAAAAAACAGTCAAATAATACATACTACGCATCAACAAATTGCATACGATTTAGGGTCTTCTCGCGAAGTCATATCTAGGCTTTTAAAGAAGCTAGAGCAAAATGGACATGTAAACCTTAAACAAGGTGCTATTGAGTTAATTTAACTCTTTTTAGATCGAAATCCAGAAACTAATTGTCCAAAAAATCCCTTTGGAAATGATTCTTCTCCTGGAAATCCTATTTCAACAGTTCCGCTATCTTCAGGTATATAATTAGTTTTAAAAATATAATCCCAAAGACTTAAACTAAT
>JAHRWC010000172.1 GCA_019090365.1 Flavobacteriaceae bacterium | reverse complement strand
GCCAGATTTATTAATTTAATTAAAGCTTTCGGGATAAGAGTTTGTTATTATGAAAAGATATATATTCATATTATTTACGTTTTGTTTTAGTGCTACATCAATGTTAGCGCAGTTAGATTCTATTCAGAATTTAGATGAAGTGGTTGTTGTAGACACAAAATTGACGAAATATTCTGAAGGATTTAAAGTGAAATCTATTTCAGATTCTTTAACCTCTAGAAACAATACTTCTTTAACTGACGTTCTGCGATTTAATTCTTCTATATATTTTAAGGAAAATGGATATGGTATGGTTTCATCTCCATCTTTTAGAGGAACTAATGCTTCGCAAACTGCAGTAATTTGGAATGGTATTTCGATAAATTCTAGCTTAAACGGACAAACCGATTTTAATATAATTGTTCCAAATGCAGCTGATCAAATAACTATTAGAAGCGGAGGAGGTTCTGTTCAATATGGAAGTGGTGCTATAGGAGGAAGTGTTCATTTAAATAATACGATTAGCTTTAGAAAAGCACAAAGAAATGAATTAGAACTTTCGTACGGTAGCTATGAAGCTTCAAAATTTAATTTTAAAAGTATCACTTCAAATAAACACCTCTATAGTTCTGTAAATGTGAATTATATAAATTCTATAAACGATTATAAATATATAAATAAAGAATTAAAAAATGAGAACGGCGCTTTTCAAAAATTAAATGTTGGTTATAATTTTGGAGCACGTTTTAGCAACCATATTTTGACATGGAATTCTAATTATTTTTATGGAGATCGAGATTTTTCTTCTACAATAACTGCGCCTTCAAATAATAATTATAAAGATGTAACTACTCGAAATTTATTGACTTGGACGATGAATTCGAATCAATTTATATCAAAAGTAAAAGGGGCACATTTATTTGAACGATACCGTTATTTTCCGGATAAAGATAATTTACAATTTTCAGAAGGAAAAACGAATACCTATATAGCAGATTATAGTTTGGATTATTTCGCTTCTGAAAAATTAAAATTCAATGCAACACTTAATTATACTTTTATTGAAGGCAAAGGTTCGAACATTGGTTCAAATCAACGTAATACGTTATCGGCTATTATCTTGATGAAGCATAAAGTTTCATCTAAATTAAGTTATGGTGTAAATGTTCGTCAAGAGTTTTTAAATGAATTTGAGAATCCTTTATTAGTTTCTTTAGATGGAAAATATCAATTACAACCTTGGTATGCTATTAAAACGAATGCTTCAAGGAATTATAGAGTTCCTACGTTCAATGATTTATACTGGGATGCAGGTGGAAATATTGACCTTAAACCAGAAACTTCAATTCAAGCCGAGATAGGAAATGTTTTTAACTTTTCAGATTGGGAGTTGAGTTTAAATGGTTTTTATATTGATTCAAAAGATTTAATTTCTTGGAGACCTAATGAAACTGGACTTTGGCAGCCTATTAATATTGCTGAAACTGAAAATTATGGATTGGAGTTTTCTTCAGAATTTTCAAAAAGAATCAATCAACATGCCCTGAGTCTATTGATGAGCTATTCTTATACAAAAGCCATTAATAAAGAGAAGAACAAGCAATTACTATATGTTCCTTTCCATAAAGCAACAGGATTGTTACAATATCAATATAAAAATATAAGCTTTAATTATCAATTGTTATATAATGGAGAAGTCTTTACAACTACCGATAATATTGGAATTGTTGAAGATTATTTAGTGAGCAACCTAGGACTAGAATATCAATTGAACACAAATAAAACACCAATTACATTAGGTGGAAATATAAATAACTTATTTAACATTTATTACGAAAACGTGGCATATCGACCAATGCCAGATCGAAACATTCAAATATTTATCAATTTTAAATTTTAAACTAAAATGAACTTTTTAAAAAAACTTACTTATTTATTTATAGCAGTATTAATACTAGCTTCTTGTAGTAATGATGATGATTCAGGCGATCCTGTTTTGCCTTTAGGCGATTATGAAAATGGAATTTTAATTTCTAATGAAGGTCCTTTTGGAACTGGAACTGGAACAGTCTCTTTTATCTCAGAAGATAATAGTACCAATGAAGGAAGTATTTTTCAGAATGTAAATGAATCTGAATTAGGAAACATTGTTCAATCTATTGGATTCAGTAGTGATAATGCATACATTGTAGTTAACAATTCTCATAAAGTACACGTTGTAAATCGTTATACTTTCGAATTAATTACAACGATTGATACAGGATTAATCAACCCTAGAAACTTTGTAGCAGTTGAAAACTCTGGGTATGTTACAAACTGGGGAGATCCTTTTGATGAATCAGATGATTTTGTAGCAGTAATAGATTTAACAACAAATACAATTGTTGAAACTATTTCAGTAGATTTTGGACCAGAGAAGTTAGTGACCGATAGAAACAATGTATATGTTGCGCATCAAGGTGGGTTTAGTCAAAACAATAAAATCACGATAATTGATACGTCAAATAATACTGTAAATTCTACTGTAGATGTTGGTGATGTGCCTAACTCAATGGTGTTAGTAGATAATGACCTTTGGATTTTATGTGGTGGTAATCCAAGTTTTGCAACTACAGAAACTAAGGGAAGCTTAGTGAAGCTTGATTTAAATTCTAATAACTTAATTCAATCTTTCGATTTTAATACAACGGATCATCCAAGTAGTTTAACTATCGATGGCTCTAACTTGTTATATAATTTAAATGGAAGTGTGTTTAGTGTAGATGCAAATGCGCCTTCAATTCCTACTACATCAATTCTTGATGGTTTCTTTTATACAATGACAGCTAATGGAGGAAAATTATATACTACTGATGCAGGAGATTTTGCAAGTAATGGAACTTTAAAAGTGTTTGATTTATCTACAAATACTGAAGTTGAAAGTTATACTGTAGGAATAATTCCTGGCGGAATTTATTTTAACTAAAGAGAATTCAAAACTATAAAAAAGCACCTCAATTGAGGTGCTTTTTTATTTATTAACGATAGGAATATAAGCTTTCCAAGGCCCAATCTCATCTTTATACTGATGAGCCAATACTCTTGAAACTTGTGCAATATGTCCTAAATCATGAACTACCCAAGTTGCTAATAATTGTTCTAATGTAATAGAGCCGAATTCAGGGTGAATTCCAGTTAACTTTAGCTTTTCGGGAGTGATTTCTAAAGATTTTAAAACTTTTAGATTATGAACTCTTATTGATAAAAACTCCTTTAAAAGTTCATTGATACTTTTTCCTTTGCTATTTTCAAATTGAGCAAAACGATCAAAGGGAATGAAGCTTTTATCATCTGAATTTGATAAAATAATTTTAGTTCTTGGAATCCAGTCAGTTTTTTCACCATGAATTAAATGTCCTATGATATCAAAAGGGCTCCAAGAATCTCCACCTTCATTATTATATAACCATTCTTCAGAGATATTATACAAATATGAATACAATATGGTGGGAGTTCTTTCTAATACTTCTATTGCTTCATTTAATTTGAATTCCATAGTGAAATATACATCTTTTTCAGAATAAATAATTAAACTAATCCTGTAAACCCTAGAAAGGCTAGAGATAATAAACCCGCTACTAATAAGTTGATAGGAACACCTTGCATTCCTTTAGGAAGGTTAGCTAATTCTAGTTGTTCTCTAATACTTGCAAATACAATTAATGCTAATGCAAACCCAATTGAATGTGCTATTGCAAAAAATACAGCTTTTAATAAACTAGCATCTTCTAGACCTAAAGCCAATATCGCAACACCTAATACAGCACAGTTGGTTGTAATTAAAGGCAAGAAAACACCTAATGCTTGGTACAAGGGAGGACTTACTTTTTTTAACATGATTTCCAACATTTGTACTAAGGATGCAATTACTAAAATAAATGTGATGGTACGTAAATAATCTAAACCAGAAGGAACTAATATAAATTCATGTAATAAATACGTTGCCAATGTTGCAATAGTCATCACAAATAATACTGCTCCAGACATACCGACAGAAGTTGAAACTTTATTAGAAACCCCAAGGAAAGGGCATATTCCTAAGAATTGTGAAAGGACAATATTATTAACAAAAACGGCCGCTATAAGGATGATGATATATTCCATTTAGTTAGATTTTAGCGTTAGTTTATTAAATAGTAATGAAAGATAAGCAAGGGCAATAAATGCGCCTGGAGGTAAAATGAAAAGGATGAATGTATTAGCATCTTCCGAAACAAACCTAAGGTCAAATATGCTTCCATTACCTAAAATCTCTCTAACCGCTCCTAATGCAGTTAATGCGATTGTAAATCCTATACCCATACCAATTCCATCTATGATAGAAGAAAGCAATGTATTTTTTGAAGCAAATGCTTCAGCTCTTCCTAGAATTAAACAGTTTACTACAATTAATGGAATAAAAATTCCTAGTTGTTCATATAGAAAAGGTATAAAAGCTTCTAGTACCATTTCAACAATAGTCACAAAAGAAGCGATGATTATTATAAATGCTGGTATGCGCACTTTACTCGGGATTTGAGACTTGATTAATGAAACCACAATGTTGGACATTAATAAAACAAATAAAGTAGCAATTCCCATTCCTAAGCCATTGAAAGCAGATGAGGTTACACCAAGGGTAGGGCACATTCCTAAAAGCATAACAAAGACAGGGTTATCTTTTATAATACCCTTTAGAAAATTTTGTTTTTGATTTATTTTTTCAGCCATGTCTTTTAATTCTTTTCATTTATAAAAACATCATACGCTTGTTGAGTTGCCTCACTAAATGCTCTGGTTGTAATTGTAGCGCCAGTAAGAGCATCTATCTCTCCACCATCTTTTGTAGCTTTTAAGTTAAAAGAGGAAGGATTTTTACCTCGGTATTGTTTTATGAATTTATCATCTTTCATTTTTGTACCAAGACCAGGTGTTTCTTTCTGTTCTAATACTGAAATATTTTTAATAGTCCCGTCAGGATTAAATCCTACCATTATTTTTATGAGACCGCTAAACCCTTTTTCTGAAGAACCTACTATAGCAGTACCTGCTTCTGCATTATTGAGAGTTGCAAAGTATATTTCTGTGCTATCTTTTACGTTTTCAAGCTGAATTAATTTCACTTCATTTACAACATCATTATCAAACTCTGGCAATACTTGCTTTAAGGCTTTTACTTTTCTTTCTAATTTTGCCTTCGCTTTTGGGCCTTTCGTAATATCATTTATAAAACCTAATGATAAACCAGCAACTAGTGTGATCACAAGAAGTGAGAGGGTCATTGTTAAGAATGTAGATTCTTTTTTTGCCATGGTTAAATGATTTTAGATTTTATTTTATTTCCAAAACGTCTCGGTTTAAAATAGCTGTTGATTAATGGGACAAAAGCATTCATAATTAATATAGCAAAGGAAATTCCTTCAGGGTAGGCTCCATAAAAACGTATGACTACGGTTATAATACCAATACCTATTGCGAAAATGACCATTCCTTTTTTGGTCATCGGACTGGTAACTAAGTCGGTTGCCATAAAGAAAGCCCCTAATAATGCACCACCAGATAAAATATGAATCATTGGATTTACATACGTTTCTGGATCTACTAGCCAATAAATGCCTGTAAAAACTAACATTGTAACTAGTAAGGTTACAGGAATGTGCCAAGTGATCACTTTTCTAATAATTAAGTAGATTCCACCGATGAGTAATGCCAAAGCCGACATTTCCCCTAATGATCCTCCTGTGATACCTAATAATAAATCTAATGTAGAAGGAATTTTTGAAGCTATAGTTGTCATGGTTTCGCCATACATTAAACCATTTTTAATTATGCCTAAAGTGGTTTCACCAGTGACTGCGTCAACAATTGCAGTGTTGTTTACAACAGGAGTAGGCCATAAAGTCATTTGAACTGGAAAACAAACTAATAGAAATACACGACCTACAAGAGCTGGATTGAATATATTAAATCCTAAGCCACCAAAAGATAATTTTGCAATCCCAATAGCTACTAAACTTCCAACTATAATCATCCAAATTGGTAGGCTTGATGGTACATTAAATGCTAATAAAATACCTGTAATTAATGCCGAACCATCTAGTATGGTTATTTCAGATTTTAAAATAAATTTCTGAATTAAGTATTCAAAAACAATACATGATATTATGGCAACTGATGTGACAATAAGAGCACCTATTCCAAAAACATATAAGGAAACTAAAAAAGCAGGAATTAATGCAATGACCACATCATACATCAATTTTTTTGAAGTTCTGTCTGAATGTACATGCGGTGAGGCTGATATAACTATTTTTTCTTCTGACATGTTAGTTTTTTTCAGTTGCTAATTTTTTGACAATACTTTTTCCGAAGCGTATATAATCTAATAAAGGACGGTGTGAAGGGCAGACATAACTGCACGAGCCACATTCTATACACGTTGTAATATCTTCATAGGATGCCTTTTCATACATTCCTTTTTCTGAAAGATTCATTAATAAATGAGGTTCTAATCCCATAGGGCACACAAAAACACATTCGCCACAACGAATACAGTTTTTAGCTTCTTTCCTGCTGGCTTCTTCTGAAGAAATCACTAATATCCCTGAGGTCCCTTTGGTAATTGGAACATCAGTATTTTTAATTGCTTTTCCCATCATTGGCCCACCATTCACAATTTTACGAGTGCCTTCTGGTAACCCTCCAACTTCTTCAATTAAATCTTTTATTGGAGTTCCAATTTTAACCCAAAAGTTTGAAGCATCTTTTATGTTTTTACCAGTAACAGTAACGACACGTTCTATTAGTGGTTGGTTGTGTTGAATTGCTTGATAAATCGCATAAATAGTACCTACATTATGAACAATCACTCCAACATCCATAGGAAGTCCATTTTTAGGAACTTCTCTTTTCAAAATCGCTTTGATTAATTGTTTTTCACTTCCTTGAGGATATTTAACCTGTAAAGCGGCCACTTTTATTCGTTTGTCATGTTTACAAGCTTTCGCTAATACTTTTACAGCATCTTTTTTGTTGTTTTCAATACCAATTATTGCTTTTTTTATATGTAAAGCATGCATTAAAATTTGAATTCCAACAATAATCTCATCTGCTTTTTCAAGCATCAAACGATGGTCTGCAGTTAAATAAGGTTCACATTCAACACCATTAATTAATAAGCAATCAACATGATTATCATTTTTAAGATCCAACTTGACATGTGAAGGAAACGTAGCTCCTCCAAGACCAACAATACCAAAGTCTGTAATATGTTGAAGGATATCCTTTTGATTCATGATTATTTCCTTTTTTAAAGGAAAATCTAGAATTTCATGGTTAGTTTCATCTTTTTGATCAGTTCTTATAACTATGCACTGTTTTTTATAACCACTGCTATCAATAATCATATCAAGCTTAGTAACCGTTCCTGCTACAGGTGTATGAATATTTGAAGAAACAAATCCTCCAGATTTAGCAATAACCTGACCTTTCTTAACTTTTTCTTTTCGTTCTACAATTATTTCAGCAGGAATACCAATGTGCTGTGCAATAGGAACATAAACAGCCTTTGGAGTTGGCATCATTTTAATGCTCTCTGAAGAAGTTAATTTATTTTCTTTGGGATGAATACCACCTTTTGGAAATGTTTTAAGCATCCGTCGTCTTTTTAATAGATTGAACTTTCTCTTTAGGTTTGTCGACTTTTGTTTTATCAACTTTAGGTTTGTCCTTAGCTACCTTCACTTTTTTAGGAGGAAAATTAGTTTCTATAATAGAATCTGTTGGACAAACAACCACACATTTTCTACATAATGTACAGGCAATTGGATCTATATACGCTAAGTTATTGTCCATGATAACAGCATCTTTCGGACAAATATCTTCACATTTAGAACAACCAATACAAGCTACAGAACATGCTTTTTTAGCAATACCACCTTTGTCTTCATTAAGACAACCGATAAAAATTTTAAGATCTCTTTTATTACGTGGACGCATCTCTAAAATATCTCTTGGACATGCTTTAACACAAGCGCCACATGAAGTACATTTATCAGTAATGATAACTGGAAGTCCAGTTTTTTCATCCATGTACATTGCATCAAAATCGCATACATTTACACAATCTCCATCGCCAAGGCATCCATATTGGCAATCAGTTTCACCACCATAAACCATAGCTGAAATAGAACAGGTTCTAGGTCCTTGATATTCAGTTGTCTTTGGTCTTACATCACAACCTCCTTGACAACGAAGCACTGCCACCGTTGGATCTTTTTCTGCTACTTCTTTCCCTAATACTTCAGAAACCATTTTCATAACATCATTTCCACCCACAGGACAGAATAATTCTGAAATATCTTCAGTACCCACTAATTTTTCAGCAAAGGCTTTACAACCAGGAGAACCACAACCTGCACAATTCGCAGCAGGTAAAATGTCTTCAACTTCTGCAATTAAAGGATCTTCATATACATAGAATTTTTTTGAAACTATGTATAATATAATAGCAGCAACGACTCCAATAGCAGATAATAAAAAAGCACTATATAAAATAGAAAGTGTCATTACGTAGTTTTTAAAATTGAAAATTTAAACGTTTCTTTAAATGAATTTTTCATCAGATAAATAATTGTATAGTAGGGGATAAGCACTAGAATGGACAAAATACCAGCTAGCCATTCTTTAACGAAATTTGAACTAATTAATAAAACTGAAAGCAATAGTATAAATGGTAATACGTAAGCAAAAAATACAGCTCTTAAACCTAAGCTTTTGTTTAATGCAACTTCAACATTTTCATTTAATTGAATTTTAGAGAAGTTATTAATGACCTCTATTTCTTTATCGGTTGATTCAGATACTCCACAAGCCATTTTTGCTTTACAACCTTCACAATTAATATTACCTTTTAAGGAAATGGTAATAATATCATCAGTAATTTTAGTCACAACACCATCGTGAAGCACACTTTTATTACTGGCTGTATGTAAGCTATTTAGGTCATGATCATTCATAAGACTGTAGCCTTTTCAATATTAATTAACCAAAATTAAAGAATATTGAATTCCTAAAATATGACATTTGCTAGCAAATGAAAAAAAGTTTCAAAAGCTTATTTTATCTCAAAAAGAAGTATTTGATTGAGTTGTTTACCGTAGACTTGAAAGTTGTCATCAGCTACAAAGAGTAGTGTTTTGTTGCCATTAGGAAGGATTGGGCCAAACGTAATCCCTTCAATATTATCGATGATATTTTCAGTTAATTCACTTTTTATAGTGTCGAAATCTAAAATCAATTCTTTTTTTAGAGGAATATAGTTGGTCTTTTTTAATGAATTAATAGCTAATGAATTTGTAGTGTTTTTATCTGCATAAGCATGGTAAATTCTAACCGTATTTCCATAAGCTCCATAATCACTTTGATATGCTCTTTCTATCACAAAAAAATGATTTGGTTTAAACTCTAAAATATCTGTGATTCCGTTGAGGTTAAATTTTCCTTTAAAAGGTTTTGTGATAGGAGAAAGCTGATACACAAATTCTTTAGTTGCTTTTTGTTTTTCTTTATCAAAATAAGTAAATCGAACAGGAGAATCTGCTTCTAAGTATTTTGGTTGATCTCCATCAATTTTTAATGGTAATTCCATAGCAGTCCAATACCCTTTATTATCTGTGCTAATTGAAAGGCTTTCTAGGGTTTTATTATGAACGGGTTTTGCATCACTTGTAGCTAAAAAACGCTCTGGGATTGGAATATTTTTCAGAAAATTCCCTTTATTATCAGTAATAAAAAGCAATGGGTTTTTTTTACCACGAATCTTTCCTTCACTTGTAAACACTATGTTTTTTGAAATTGGATCCACAATAATTGATTCAAGATCTAAAGCGTTTTCTTTATAAAATGTGTCATTTTTTAATGAAATAACATCAGTGATATTTATTTCTGAAATAACGTTATTTTCAATAGATATTTCAGCTTTATAATAGCGAGGGTGTTTTGCTTCATCCACGACTAAATAATAGGTATCATCTACATAATCAATCCCAGAAAGCCCACCAATTGGAGTTCCTTCAAACTCTTCACCTAAAGGTATAATATATTCATCTAAAAAAGACAATTCAATTTTATTTGATTGTTTTTGATGAGTAGCACAACTAAAAATAAGTACTGATAGAAGTAGGATTAATAGAGGTTTTATATTCATTTTTTCTTCTTTATCATTTTCTGAATAAACACATTGTTTGGAATCGTCACTTTTTCATCTCCATTTAATTTAATACTTAAAAAAAAGATTCCAATATCAGAGATTTCACCTTCAATGTTAAAATCTTTATCAATAATTGAAATGGTATCACCAATTTTTACTGGATGATTAAAAAATATGATCAAAGAAGAAGTAATGTTAGATATAATCGACCATTGTGCAAAAAAGGCAATTCCTAAAACAGTTAGGAGGGAAGTAACAAAATACATTAATTCCGATTGTTTTACTCCCCAAATAAATAGAATGATATTAAAAAATAGAACAAAATAAATTAGATTAAATAATTTTTTAATAATCTTAACTCGAGGTTTTGCGTAAGTAAATTTTGCTCCTACTTTTTTAACAATGTATTGACTTATCGTAGATATTAAAATGTATGAAACAATAATAATTACGGTCTGTATAATTTGTATTTGATAAGCTTCCATGATTCTGAAGTATTGGTGCTAAGTTAATTAAATAAACAAGTTTTACGGAAGACTTTAGTGCTTTAATAATTTGTTTATCACTTTGTCAAATCTAGAATCCATGCAAATACTTATATC
>JAHRWC010000171.1 GCA_019090365.1 Flavobacteriaceae bacterium | reverse complement strand
ATCATTCACTGGGATGCTTGGTAAATTTGAAGAAATATCGGTCCAATTTTGCCCGCCATCTTCAGTTTTAAAAATATGAGGGGTATAATCTAAGGCACTAAAACCAGAAAAAGTAGCATAAGCAACTTGATCGTTTTCAGATGAAATAGCTAACGAAGTTACATATCGATTAGGTAAAGATCCGCTAACATTGTTCCATGTAATACCGCCATCAAAAGTAACATGAATGTTTCCGTCATCACTTCCTGTATATACCGTTGTTTCATTTAAATAGGAGGGAGCAATGGCAGTAAGTGTACCATAAGATAACGATCCACTTGGATGTTGTCCATTGGTTAAATCGTCACTAATAGGTGACCATAACACAGCTCTGTTCGAGGTGTACAATCGATTACTTCCATAAAAAGCTAATTCCGAATTGAAAGGAGATAATACCACAGGAGTATTCCAATTTACACGATCACTATTACTAATTCCTTGGGTTGCATTTTCAAAATTAGAACCTCCATTGGTCGAACGTCTTAGGTTTCCCCATTGAGATTCAGCATACACAAAGTTATTATCTGTTGGATCTACATTGACATGAAATCCATCGCCTCCAATAATGGACGACCAGTCATTTGTTCCAGCGGTTAAAGTTCGAATGGTATTATTGTCTTGAGTTCCTCCATACAAACGTTCAGGTTGTTGATAATCGACTTCAATATTATAGAATTGTGTAATAGGTAGGTTGGTGAATTTAATCCAAGAACTTCCACTATTTTCTGAAATATAAGCACCTCCATCATTTCCAGCTAACATGAAACTTGAATCATTTTTAGAGTATTCTAAGGCATGATGGTCTACATGCATTCCATTGACCGATTGCCAATTTCCTCCACTATTTGTCGTTTTATAAATTTGTTGCCCTAAAACATAGACTTCATCTGGATTGGTAGGATGCACTCTTACATTTCCAAAATACCAACCAAAAGAAGCATCTACATCTGCTATTTCAGCTAATGTTACAAGGCTCCAATTGTTTCCATTGTCTAAAGATTTGTATAAACCATTAAATGTATTTGTAATTTCATTAGTGGTATATCTTGCATATATAATATTTGGGTCCGAATCTGATATTGCAATTCCAATTCTTCCTGTATCTGGGCTTGCAGCTGGTAATCCTTGAGCAGCTCCTAATTCTTGCCATGTGTCACCACCATCTAAAGTTCTATGAATAGCAGAGGTTTCTCCGCCGTAATCTCTTTGCCAAGGTTTGCGGGTACGTTCCCACATGGCTGCAAAAAGGATATCTGTATTTGCAGGATTAATCGCTACATCGATGCCACTCGTAGAGTCTGTTACAAACAATACGTTATCCCAATCACTTCCTCCGTTTGTAGATCTATAAATACCTCGTTCATTATTTTTTCCATATAATTTTCCTGAAGCGGCTACAAAAATTCTGTCCTCATCGGTAGGGTCAACTACAATTCTACCGATATGGTGCGTTTCTTCTAATCCTAAATGATTCCAAGTAGTACCACCATTGTCTGAGCTATATACTCCATTCCCAAAAAAAGCACCCGAAGTTGCACTTCCATTTGCTTCTCCTGTTCCTACATATATTTTTTGTGCATTGGTAGGTGCAATCGTAATTGCTCCAATGGAAGGTTTCGAAATATCATCGAAAATAGGGGTCCAATCATTTCCACGGTTTGTTGTTTTAAATACGCCACCTACTGCAGTTCCTACATAAAAAACATCATCGTTTACAGGAGAAATTGCAACATCTGTAATTCTTCCACCTGTATTTAATGGCCCTATTAAGGACCAATCACTTCCTTGAATACTACGATTGGATGTAATTTCTTTGGATTGAAGAATCGCATTTTCAATGGCTTCTTTGTTTATATAATTATCTGGATAAGCCCGCTGGTTGTACATCCATTCGTGTGGATATTCATTCATTAATTCTGTCTGAATTACTTCAGATTGTAATGGCTGATTTATCTTAGCGATAAAAAAAACAGCGGCTATTAATACCGCTAAGCTTAGCGATATTTTTAAATAAGGTGTTTTCATTTTTTTGCAATTTTGGAAAGATTCATAGCTTTTTTCTCAAATATAATTGATTTTATCGAATGCTCATTTGATTACCCTTGATTAAAAAACTAAATTAGCGTTCAAAATTTTTTATATGAAACTGATTTTTCGAATTTCAATACTATTATTCTTTTTTACGACTTCAATTATTGAAGCACAAGAAAAACCAAACTTTGGCTATCTTGATGTATTTCAATTAGAATATACTGGAGACCCTCAAATTTCACCAGATGGTACTTCTGTAGTGTATAGAAGAACAGGATTTGATATTATGAAAGATCGTTCAAAAGGAAACTTATGGAAGATAAGTAGTGATGGAAAAACCCATCATAAATTAACAAATCGTGATGTTGGTGAACGTCAAGCACGATGGTCGCCTTCTGGTGATCGTATTGCTTTTGTGAGTAGTTCTGGCGAAGGAAGTGAAATCTATGTGTATTGGAACACTAGTAATACAACTTCAAAATTAACACAACTAGAAAATGGACCTTCTTCAATTTCTTGGTCTCCCGACGGAAAACACATTGCATTTACCATGAAAGTGAATGCGAAAGCTCCTGTAATTGCAAGCATGCCAGCAAAACCAAAAGGAGCAAAGTGGGCTAAAAGTCCGAGAATTACAGATCGATTAAAGCATGAAGCGGATGGAGCAGGATATTTAAAGCCTGGGTTTTATCATATTTTTGTTATTTCTTCAGAAGGCGGAACACCACGTCAAATAACCACTGGAAACTTTAATCACGGAGGAAATATTTCTTGGTCTTCAGATAGCAAAAACCTTGTGTAT
>JAHRWC010000170.1 GCA_019090365.1 Flavobacteriaceae bacterium | reverse complement strand
TACTTTCTTTCTTAACAGAGCGTCGACAAAATTTATTTAACGAGGTTATATCAAAGCGTACAAGACACTTTACTGTTGTAACTGAAGATGTGTATCAATTACATAACACCAGTGCTGTGATGCGTTCTTGTGATGTTTTTGGAATCCAAGACTTACATGTAATTGAAGAATTACAAGCAAAAGATATTGATCGAGAAATTGCCATGGGAGCTCAGAAATGGGTAAATATTTTTAGGCATAATACTACTGAAAAATGCATGAATGATTTAAAAGCTGAAGGATATCAAATTATTGCTACTTCTCCTCATAATGATTCAACATTAATTCAAGATTTTGATGTAACTAAAAAATCTGCATTTTTTTTCGGAACAGAAAAAGATGGTTTAAGTGATACCGTGTTAAACAATGCAGATGGTTTTTTAAAAATCCCTATGTATGGATTTACGGAGAGTTTAAATATTTCGGTTTCAGCAGCAATTATTTTGCAATCGGTAATTACTAAATTAAAAGCTACAGAAATTGACTGGCAACTTTCAGAAGAGGAAAAAAAGGTAATTTTACTTCAATGGACTAAGAATACCATTAAAAGTGTCGATCAAATTATTGAACGCTTCTATGAAGAAAAAAAATTGTAAATTGGTCATAATCAACCTCTAAATATTTAGCATATGATTTTCTTATATATTGTGTTAGGCTTTTTAATTTTATTGATCTTATTAGCTATTATTGCTCCCAAAAATTTCCATTTAGAACGTTCTATTATAATTGAAAAACCTATTTCTGAAGTGTTCCCATATTTAAAAAACATTAAAAATCAGGATAACTGGTCTCCATGGAAAAAGAAAGACCCAAATATGAAACAAGAGTTTTTTGGTGAAGATGGAACTGTTGGATTTATTGCACGTTGGGAAGGAAACAAAGATGTAGGTGTAGGAGAACAAGAAATTAAAGGAATAGTTGAAAATGAACAGATTGATACAGAACTTCGTTTTTTAAAACCATTTAAATCTGAAAGCGATGCCTTTTTAAAAGTAAAGGAAGTGAATAGTAATAGTACTGAAGTTGTTTGGGGTTTTTCAGGAGTTAATAAAGTTCCAATGAATATTATGATGTTGTTTTATAACATGGATAAAGCTGTGGGTAAAGATTTTGACGAAGGCTTAAATGATTTAAAACAAGTATTAGAAAAATAGAATATTATGAAAGCAAATATGGTAGCATGGTTCGAAATCCCTGTAAATGATATGGATCGAGCAAAAGGTTTTTACGATAAAGTATTCAATATAAGTATTAATATACAAGAGATGGGTGATGTATTAATGGGTTTTTTCCCTAGTATTGAAGAAGGACCAGGAGCGATGGGAAGCTTAGTAAAAGAAGAAAGCTACATACCAAGCCATGAAGGTACAGTAATCTATTTTTCTAGTGATGATCTTCAAATTGAATTAGATAAAGTTGAATCTGCTGGCGGAAAAATTATTCAAGAGAAAACTAGAATATCTCCAGATCATGGATATATGGGAGTTTTTCAAGATTCAGAAGGAAATAGAATTGCATTATACTCTCATCCATAAATATGAAACTAGTTTTCGCAACTCACAATCAAAATAAAGTGAGAGAAGTAAAGGCTTTAATGCCTACATATATAGAATTATTGAGTCTTACCGATATAAAATGCTTTGAGGATATTCCTGAAACTTCTGCTACAATCGAAGGAAATGCCCAATTGAAAACAGCATATGTAAAAGAAAAATATGGACTAAATTGTTTTGCAGATGATACAGGTCTGGAAGTTGAATCATTAAATAACGAACCTGGTGTATTTAGTGCGCGTTATGCTGGTCCACAAAAAAATTCAGAGGATAATATGAATAAATTACTTTCTGGGTTAAATAATAAAACAAATAGAGATGCACAGTTTAAAACTGCTATTTCTTTGCGTATAGATACAACGGAAGAATTATTTCTAGGAATTTGTAAGGGTGAAATCATTACCGAAAAACGAGGAGAAGAAGGGTTTGGTTATGATCCGATTTTTCAACCAAAAGGATTCTCTAAAACCTTTGCAGAAATGACTTTAGCACAAAAAAGTGAAATTGGACATCGAGGGAAAGCCGTTAGATTACTCATTGATTTTTTAAGTTCAATCTCTTGAATTTAAGCCCTTTCATATAATTTACTTTAATTCATTTAAAAAGAGTACCTTTGCCGCTTGAAAAACCTCAGGGTGAGGTTGTGTTAAGTGAAGTAGTATGTTTTATATGTCGAATATACTTCCAATCAACACATATATAAAACATTAAAATACTACAAAATGAATAAATTTGAAGCCTTAGGCCTTGAAGAAAATTTACTGAAAGCTATAGCAGATATGGGGTTTGAAACTCCATCTGATGTACAAGAAAAAGCAATCCCAATTTTATTAGAAAGAGATACCGATATGGTTTCTTTAGCACAAACCGGTACTGGTAAAACAGCTGCTTTTGGTTTTCCAATGCTACAAAAAATAAATGTTGATAGCAGAACTACACAAGGTTTAATTCTTTCTCCAACAAGAGAGCTTTGTCTACAGATTACAAATGAGTTAAAAAACTACGGAAAATATTGCAAAGGACTTAATGTTGTTGCTATTTATGGTGGTGCAAGTATAACAGATCAAGCAAGAGATGTAAAAAGAGGAGCTCAAATTATTGTGGCAACTCCAGGTAGAATGAAGGATATGATTGGTCGTAGACTAGTTGATATTTCTAAAATTGAATACTGTGTGTTAGATGAAGCAGATGAAATGCTTAACATGGGATTCTATGAAGATATTACAGAAATTCTTTCACATTCTCCAGAAGATAAAAGTACTTGGTTATTTAGTGCAACGATGCCTAGAGAAGTGTCAACGATCGCTAAAAAATTCATGCATACTCCAGTAGAAATTACTGTTGGAGGAAAAAACATGGGAGCTGAAAATGTTTCTCATGAATATTACTTAGTAAATGCTAGAGATCGTTACCAATCTTTAAAAAGATTAGCTGATGCAAACCCTTCTATATTTTCAGTTATTTTTTGTCGTACTAAAAGAGATACTCAGAAAGTAGCCGAATTATTAATTGAAGATGGGTATAGTGCTGCAGCAATTCACGGTGATTTAAGTCAGAATCAACGTGATATGGTGATGAAGTCATTTAGAAATCGTCAAATCCAAATGTTAGTAGCTACCGATGTAGCTGCTCGTGGAATAGATGTAGATGATATTACACACGTGATCAATTATCAATTGCCAGATGAAATAGAAACATACACTCACCGTAGTGGTCGTACTGGTAGAGCTGGTAAAACAGGAGTTTCAATAGTAATTGTTTCAAAAAGTGAGCGACGTAAAATCTCTACAATTGAAAAAATTATTCAGAAAAAATTCGTGCAAAAAGATGTTCCTTCAGGAATGGAAATTTGTGAAGTACAGTTATTTCATTTAGCGAATAAAATTAAGAATACAGAGATTAATCATGATATTGATACGTACTTACCAAATATCAATGATGTTCTTGAAGAGTTTTCAAAAGAAGAGTTAATCAAAAAGGTATTTTCAGTAGAGTTTACTCGTTTCTATAATTATTATAAGAAAGCGAAAGACCTTAACGTATCTAATGATGATTATAAGGACGAATCAAAAGACAGTGTTCGTTACTTTATAAATATTGGAGAAAGAGACGATTTCGATTGGATGACTCTGAAAGATTTCTTAAAAGATTTACTTAACCTTGGAAAAGACGATGTTTATAAAGTTGATGTAAAAGATAGCTTTTCATTCTTTAATACCGATACAGAGCACCAAGAAATGGTGTTAAGTGTTTTCAATGATTTCCAATTAGAAGGTAGAAGAGTTTCTGTTGAAATTTCAAAAGATTCTGGAAGACGTGGCGGAAGCGGAAGACGTGGAGGCGGCGGTGGAAGAGATCGCGGTGGTAGAAGAGGAGACTTCAAAAAGAGAAGTGACAGAAGAGGAAGCAGTGATAGAGGAGGAAACTCTGATAGAGGTGGAAGTAAAGAAAAATCTGGATTCAAGGGTAGAAGTCGTAGAAGAGATAATAGCTCTAGCGATAATAGAGGTACTGGAGGAAGACGAAGAAGAAGAGACTAATCAATAGATTCTTTTATTTTAAGTAAACTTTAGTAAACTTTAGTTCAAAAATTTAGTCTAATCATTTACTTTTACAAAGATTATGAAAAAGACACTATACCTTCTGTTACTATTATTAATCGCAAATACTGCTTGGTCTCAAGATGAAGTAGATCCCATTATTGATGGAAAAGTGATTAATGCTGCTAATGATAAACCTTTACAAAATGTACATATCGTAAACCTTAATAAAGTTTTAGGTACAGTTACAGACGAAAAAGGAGATTTTAATCTTAGTGCAAAGGTAAATGATACTTTATATTTTTCTTATTTAGGTTTCAAATCTATTCGAGTTCGTGTAACTAATGATTGGTTGAAATACGGAAAGATTAGAATTAAAATGACCGAACTAAGTATCGCTTTAGAAGAAGTGGTTATTCGTCCAGTTCAACTTACTGGATATGTTGAAGTTGATGCTAAGATTATTCCTATTTACGATAATTACCGTTACCGTATTGCAGGTGTTGGAACAGGGTATGAAGGAGGAAACACAAAACCTGGCGCGGTTAGTAAGGTGTTAAGTGCAATATTTAATCCCGCTGATTTCCTTTATAATGTCTTCGGAAAGCGACCCAAACAAATGCGTAAGTTACGTAAGATGAAAGAGGATGATGAAATTAGAAACCTTCTTCAATCAAAATTTGACAGAGAAACTTTAATGATGGTTTTGCAACTAGAACGAGTTGATATTGATGAAATTTTGAATAACTGTAGTTACTCTAAAGATTTTATCCGTACCGCTAATGATTTGCAAATTCTTGATGCTATAAGCGAATGCTATGAAGAGTACAAGGTACTTAACCGTGATAGAGGCTAATAATAATCTACAACTTACTATATCTATACCAAAATGATATTCAGTTCGTTTAGTTAAAAAACGAATCCATGAATCCATTAAAAATGCTTATTGGTTTATTAATTTTCTCATCTATAATTTCTTGTAAAAGTGATGATGATGTTAATTGTTGCGATGATGATTATAAATTAATAGTCAAATTTAAATTCGACCCTAACCAAGAGCGTTTAAATAATTTTGGACTTCCGTCAGATATTCCAATAGGAAATGCAGCTCAATCTCCTGATATTGGTAGAATGAGTGCAAATTATATAGAATTAGCACCATCAGCATTGACACCCTTAGGAGAAGGTGTTATTATTTTTAATGGAGCCGAAACAAATGCAGGAGGAGCTAAAGCTATAGATTTTCAAAGTGCTTCTTTCGCTGGGAATAATGAAGTGTTTTTTGAAATGCCTTTAAATGAAATACCTGAGGGTGAATATAATTGGGTACGTATTTCTTTAGCCTATCAAGAAGGAAATGTTGATGTACTTACTAATGGTATTGAAATAGAAGGTACTTTAGCCAGCTTTGTTGGTTATAACACTTATATCACTTCTTTCGATTTAAATAATACAACAGTTGATGTCAACGAAAATAAATTACAAGGGTTTTGGGCTTTTGAAGCTTTAGGTTTTCTTTCTCAAGGACAAGCGCCAGAAGGAGCTATTACTGTTCCAAACCCATTATTTGATACCTCTCCAATTCCACAAGGATCTTGTGTAGTTACCGGGCAGTTTGAAAATTCTTTTAATCATACAGGTATTATATCAGAAGATAAGGAACTTACTCTTTCTTTTTCAATCAATAATAGTTTTGAATGGACAGAGGTCAACTCTGATGGAAAATTTGAACCTGCAATAGGTGAACAAGTTGTAGATATGGGATTAAGAGGATTAATTCCAGCAATTAATTAATTCATAGTTAGGATTATTATTTATTATCTTTATTGAAAATATTAAGCCTGATAATGCACCAAATCGTAGAGAAACAATATCTTTTTTTTGCTTCAAATGCAACGAAAGAATTAAAGTTTAGAATATCACAACTTAACTTACTTCAGAAAGTATTAAAAGAGAATGAAACGCTACTTTATAAAGCAATCTATAAGGATTTTAAAAAATCTGAATTTGAAACCTTTATAAGTGAACTTGCTCTTATTTATGAAGACATAAAAGAAGCTAAAAAAAACATATACCGCTGGTCTAAAAGAAAAAGGGTTGGAACTAATCTTTTAAATTTTCCAGCTAAAAGTTATATCATTCCTGAACCTTTAGGAGTTTGCCTTGTAATCGGAGCATGGAATTATCCTTATTATGTTTCATTATCGCCTGTTATTGCTGCAATAACAGCAGGAAACACTGTGATTCTAAAACCGAGTGAAATTGCTGTCGAAACCAGTAAGGTGATGACTTCTATAATAAATAATAATTTTGACCCTTCTTTTTTTAAAGTAGTTGAAGGGGGAATTCCAGAAACAACTGAATTATTAGAACAGAAATTCGATAAAATATTTTTTACGGGAAGTACAACTGTAGGAAAAATTGTGTATCAAGCTGCAGCAAAACATTTAACACCTGTTACACTTGAATTAGGAGGAAAATCACCCACTTTTATTACTAAGGATTGTAATTTAAAGATGACAGTTAAACGATGATCTGGGCTAAGTATTTAAATGCGGGGCAAACTTGCATTGCGCCAGATTATATAATGGTAGACCAATTTATTAAAGATGATTTTTTAAAACTTGCAAAACAAGAAATTGAAAAACAACAATATTCAGTTGAAAATAAAAATTATGTTGAGATTATTAATGAAAGAAATTTTCAACGTCTTTCTAAACTTTTTTCACCCGAAAACATATTTTACGGTGGTGAAACAAATTCAGAGAATAATCTAATTTCACCTACAATAATGCATCCAGTTTCATTTAAAGATGAAGTGATGCAAGAAGAAATATTCGGCCCTATCTTACCTGTAATATCATACAATAACCTTGATGAAGCAATTCAACAAGTTAAACAATTACCAAAACCTTTAGCTTGTTATGTGTATACAAATAATAGAAAGGTGAAAAATAAAATTTTATCTGAAATATCATTTGGAGGTGGAGCAATCAATGATTCACTTATGCACATTTCAAATAGTAATTTGCCTTTTGGTGGAGTTGGTTCTAGTGGGTTTGGAAGCTACCATGGAGAAGCTGGTTTTCAGTGTTTTTCACATTATAAAAGCATTCTTGACAAACCAACATGGTTAGAATTTCCATTGAAATATTCTCCAATTTCTTCCAAAAAATTAAAAGCAATAAAGAGCGTCTTTAAATTATAAACGTACTTCATATTTAATTGGCGATTGCTTTACACCAAAAAATAAGCTAACTTCGTTTTTTGTACCCTTAATTTAAATTAAGTCAATGGCAACAAGAAACTACGAAGGAAAGAGGTTTGAGGATGATTCTGTTTTTAAAACAGTTGACGCTTTAACAGTTGAAGAAGCCTTGCAAATTAATATAAATGGGTCTCCATTTACAGTTTCTATGCGTACGCCTGGCAATGATATTTCATTGGTAAGAGGAATGCTTCATTCTGAAGGGATTATTAAAAATGCGAGCTACAATTTTAATTTAGTTTTAAAGAAAGAAAATGAAAGAGGCATTGTTACTATTGTTGAATTAACGATTCCTGAAGAAGAATTAGGAGAAGGTTATTCAAATAGTAGAAGCCTGTTGTCAGTATCATCGTGTGGAATTTGTGGTAGAACAGAATTAGGAGATATTGATTTTACGGGACAATCAATAAAAGATGATGAAAAAGTAGATAATGAATTAATAAATTCATTATTTAAGAAAATGAAAAAACATCAATTTGATTTCCATCAATCAGGTGGAACTCATGCAGCTGCTGCCTTTACACGAGATGGAAAATTGTTAAGTACAAAAGAAGACATTGGAAGGCATAATGCTGTAGATAAAGTGATTGGAGATTTAATAATAGCTAAAGAATTAAAAAAAGCGGCTATTATGACTGTTAGTGGTCGAGTTTCTTATGAGATTATTATAAAATGTTTTAAGGCTAATATCCCGTTTTTAGCTGCAGTTTCAGCACCTTCATCATTAGCAGTAGATTATGCAAAGGAATTAGGAATAACATTATTCGGATTTTGTAGAAATGGTAGAATTACCTGTTATTCAAATCCCCAACGAACCAAATTAAAAAAACCTTCTCTTCCTTCAGAAAAAGGAATTGAGAACAAAGCAAGTTAAATTATATATGTCCAAGAATTTAAGTGAATTATCTAGTAAAAAAGGGTTAGAAAATAATCTTTTTAATAAAATGGGCGAACTTGCTCAAGAAACAGGAACTTTATCAGATGAAGAATTAAAAAAGCTTTCAGATGAATTTCTAATTGGTAACGCTACTGCTTTTGGTACCGCTTCCTTTTACGATTTTTTGAAACCTGAAAATAAGGGCAAAAAAGCTTATGTGTGTAATGGTTCTGCATGTTTGTGCGCAGGCACACAAGAGCAAGTGTATGACGAATTAGAAGAGCATTTAGATGCATCAGAAATTGGACATATGACCTGTTTAGGAAGGTGTCATGAAAATGGTGCATTTCAATATAATGGAAAGAATTATTCAGCAAAATCTTCAGTAGAGACTTCTCAAATCATTAAGCATGAAATGATGGATCACAATGATAATTATAGCGTGAAATCTTCTTGTACAGAGGCTTTAACTAGTGAATTTGAAGGCTATGATTTTCTAAAAAGTTTATTACAAAAAACATTAAATAAAACATCAGAAGAATGCTTAACAGAGGTCCAAAACTCAAAATTAAGAGGTCGAGGAGGAGCAGGATTTCCGATGGGTATAAAACTAAAGAGTGCAAAAGATACTCCTTCAAATATCCGGTATGTAATCTGTAATGCAGATGAAGGTGATCCTGGAGCATATTCAGATAGATATTTAATGGAAAAGCAACCCTACATGGTGTTGTTTGGTATGATTGCAGCAGGATATGCAATGAATTCTAATTGGGGAATATTATACATTCGAGCTGAATATCCAGATTCGCCAATCATTATTCAAGAGGCGATTGATAAAATGACAGAGCTAGGCTTAGTAGGTGAAAATATTTTAGGAAGTGGATTCGATTTTCATTTCAAGATAATTAGAGCACAAGGTTCTTACATCTGTGGAGAAGAAACTGCTTTAATAAATTCTATTGAAGGACAACGTCCAGAAGTAAGAATTCGCCCTCCATATCCAACACAAGAAGGATTGTTTGGAAAACCTACCGTTGTTAATAATGTAGAAACATTAGCAGCATTATATTATATTTTTAAAACTTCTGGTGAAGAATATGCTACACTAGGAACCGAAAAATCTAAAGGAACAAAACTTATTTCATTGGACGGATTTTTTCACAATCCCGGAATATATGAAGTGGAAATGGGAACCTCTTTAGATAAAGTAATTAACGAATTAGGGGGCGGATTTAATGCTCCTGTGAAAGCGTTTCATACAGGTGGTCCTTTAGGTGGAATCGTTCCTGTACACAAAATAAATGAGTTAAGTGTAGATTTTGAATCATTTGCAAATGCTGGTTTTCTTTTAGGGCATGCAACGATAGTATGTATTCCAGAAGATTTTCCAATGATTGAATATATAGAGCATTTATTCGAATTTACAGCATTTGAAAGTTGTGGGAAATGTTTTCCTTGTCGATTAGGTTCTAAACGAGGTCAAGAACTTCTTATAAAAGCGAGAACAGAAGATGATTATAAAATTGATTACGAATTGTTTAACGATTTACTAGATACATTAGAACAAGGGTCATTATGTGCATTAGGAGGGGGATTACCACTTCCTGTGAAAAATGCATTGATGTATTTTGAAGATGAATTAAGAGTGTATTTTAATAAATCGTAACCTGCTAAAAAAGAAATAGATGAAAGTTGCTTATATAGATAATAAACCATACGAAATTGAAAGCGGTGAAACGATATTAACGTTCATGAAACGTTATATGGGTGAAAAACCAGTACCCACTTTATGTGATGCACCAAATTTAGATCCATTTGGTTCTTGTAGAGTTTGTAGTGTTGATGTTGCATTAGAAGAAGGAGGTAAAACAAAAGCCATGGCTTCCTGTCATTCTCCTATTTCTGAAGGAATGTATATTCAACCACATACACCCAATATTCAGAAGCTAAGAAAAAATATTATTGAGTTAGTCATATCAGATCACCCTCTTTTATGTTTAACATGCGAGGTTAGTGGTAATTGTGAATTACAAGATGTTGCTGCTACTGTTGGATTAAGAGATGTTCGATACCCTGAAGGAGCCAATCATTTAGATACTCCAAAAGATTTATCACATCCTTATATGACTTCAGATTTATCGAAATGTATTAATTGCTATCGATGTATTAGAGCTTGTGATGAAGTACAAGGTGAATTTGTCTTGAGCATGGAAGGTAGAGGGTTTGATACTACCATTATAAAAGGGTTGGATCAATCCTTTATGGATTCTGATTGTGTAAGTTGTGGAGCATGCTCTCAAGCCTGTCCTACTTCAGCTATTTCAGATATTTTTCAATCAAAAGGAGTTACCGCTACAGACACCACTCGTACAATTTGCACCTATTGTGGAGTTGGTTGTAATCTTGAAGTTTCAACAAGCAACGGTGAAATACTAAGTATTCAAGCACCTTATGATGCTGAAGTGAATCAAGGACATACGTGTATTAAAGGTCGTTATGCCTTTAAATTTTATAACCATCAAGATCGTTTGGATTCTCCAATGATAAAAAGAAATGGTGATTTTGTGAAAGTATCTTGGGATGAAGCATATGAGTATATCGCTACAAAGCTTACAGGATATAAAGATGAATTTGGTTCCGATTCAATTGCAGGAATTTCTTCAGCACGTTGTACAAATGAAGAAAATTATTTAATGCAAAAATTTATTAGAACCGTAATAGGAACTAATAATATTGACGGTTGTGCTCGTGTTTGTCATTCGCCAACAGCTTTAGGAATGCAACGTACTTTTGGTACAGGAGCAGCAACAAATTCTATAGATGATTTAAAAGATACAAATTGTATCATGGTAATTGGAGCTAATCCAACCGATGCACATCCAGTTACAGGAGCAAAGCTGAAACAATTTGCTATGAAAGCAGATAATGTTTCTATTGTAATTGATCCTAGAAGAACAGAGTTGGCAAGATATGCAACACATCATTTAGCTTTACGCCCAGGTACAAATGTGGCATTACTAAATATGATGATGTATTATATCATTACTGAAAATATTGGAGATGATTCATTTATTGAAAATAGAACTGAAGGTTTTGAAGCATTTAAAAATGAAATTTTAAATATAGACATTGATGCGCTAGAAGAAGTTACTGGAGTAGATAGAAATCAAGTAAAAGCAGCTGCGTATGCATATGCAACTGCACCTAATGCAATGTCATTTCATGGATTAGGAGTTACGGAACATTCGCAAGGAACATTTACGGTAATGCAAATAGCAGATTTAGCCTTATTAACAGGAAATATAGGTAGAAGAGGAGTAGGTGTGAATCCATTAAGAGGTCAAAACAATGTGCAAGGAAGTGCAGATATGGGAGTTCAACCACATCAAGGTGCTGGATATTTAGATGTGACCAATGAGGAGGTTAATAAAAAGTACAATGAATTTTATGGAGTTGAAGTTCCTAAAGAAATAGGGTATAAGATTCCAGAAATGTTTGATGCAGCATTAGATGGAAAATTGAAAGCAATATGGGTGATTGGTGAAGATATTGTACAAACAGATCCAAATACTAAAAAAGTAATTAAAGCCATGGAAGCAACAGATCTTGTAATTGTACAAGAGTTGTTTATGACTGAAACTGCTAAATATGCAGATGTTATATTACCTGGAGCATCTTTCCTGGAGAAAAGTGGAACATTCACTAATGGAGAGCGAAGAGTACAGGCGGTTCGACAAGTGGTTGATCCAATTCCTGGAAGTAAACCAGATGGACAAATTATAGTGGATATCATGAATAAAATGGGATATGCACAAGCAGATTATACTCCCGATGGTATGTTAGAAGAGATTTCTCAAATCGTTCCATTTTTCGCAGGTATTTCTTGGGATCGATTAGGGAAAAATGGTATGCAATGGCCCGTTGCAAAAGATGGAACAGAAACACAAATTTTACATACTGTAGATTTTAAAAGAGGTAAAGGATATTTTGAGTTTAACGCTTGGGAAGAAACCCAAGAGTTGGTTTCTCACGCTAAAGAATTTCCTTATATATTAACCACCAATCGTGAGTTAGAGCATTACAATTGTGGAGCTATGACACGTA
>JAHRWC010000169.1 GCA_019090365.1 Flavobacteriaceae bacterium | reverse complement strand
GGCAAACCAGAACCTTTCTCTGAAACTTTCGCCCAAGTATTTCCAGCATCGATACTTTTATAGATTCCACTTCCATCTCCACTACCTCTAAAATTCCATGCCTTTCGATCTTTATCCCATGAAGAAGCATACATTAAATTAAAGTTTGAAGGAGAAACCTCTAATTCAATAATACCAGACTGATCATTTACAAACAATGTTTTATTCCAAGTATTTCCTCCGTCTGTAGATTTATAAACCCCTCGTTCTTCATTTTTTGAATATAAATGTCCCACAACTCCAACAACAATTTCGTTTGAATTATTTGGATTGATCAAAATATTACTGATATGATGTGAATCTGTTAAGCCCATATTTTGCCATGTTTTACCACGGTCTGAAGATTTTAACACTCCAATTCCAGCATACGATGATCTTGAAGCGTTTACTTCACCCGTTCCAACCCATAGTGTATTTGTATTCCAATCCATGGTAACGCATCCAACATTTTGTGTCGGACTCGAATCTAACACTGGTTCAAAAGAAGTTCCGTTATTATTCGTGTACCAAACTCCTCCACTTGCATAGCCTACATAAAACTCAATTGGATTATTAGGATTCACAGAAAGTGAAGTCACACGACCACTCATAACAACTGGGCCAATATTTTTAAAGGGAAGATTTTTAACTATCGAATTTTCTGTTAATAGTTGCTTTTGAGCTAATCCTTCTTCTACTGAAGAAGAGGTTGAAGGGTTCTGCTGAGAAAAAATAGAAACGCTTAAAAAGCAAAATAATAGAATTGATAACTTTTTCATGGTTGGTTTTTTTTGGTGGATGAATTTACTGAAATGTCCTTGTTTCTCAAAACTTTAAACCAATTATAATTAAATGAAAAAAATAAATTTTAGCTTTTAAAATAATCTTGTGTAAATGATTTTTTATCTAAATTGAACCCTTAATAATAACTACATCATGAAGCTTAAAATTACATTTATTTTACTACTTACATCTCTTTTTACAATTCAAGCACAGTGGGTACAAGATGGTGAAAATGTTGAAGGAGAACACCCTGAAGATCGATTAGGAAATTCTACAAGTATGAGTTCTAATGGATTAATCTTTGCCGCAGGATCATCTGTAAATGATGATGCTGGAGAAAGTTCTGGCCATGTTCGTATATATGAGAATGTTGGCGGCATATGGCAACAATTAGGAGAAGATATTAATGGAGATACTGGAGGTGATATATTTGGTATTTCATCAGAATTAAATGCTAGTGGAACCAGAATAGCTATTGGGGCTAGTATGACTGGAACAGGTGGTGATGGTTCTGGATATGCAAAAGTGTATGAATATGATAATGGAGAATGGCTTCAACTAGGTAGCACAATTCATGGGACTGGTTCTTTTGGATATTCAATAAGTTTGAGTGCTGACGGAACAACAGTTGCAGTTGGAGCAATGAGGAATGACATAAATGGTTTTTTTTCAGGTCAAGCACGGGTATTTAAATTTATAACTAATGAATGGATTCAATTAGGACAAGATTTGAATGGCGAAGAATCAAATAATTATTTTGGACGATCAGTCGCAATAAATGACAATGGCACTATACTTTCTGTTGGAGCAAATCGATATGATGGAAATAACAATAACGATGGACGTGTTCGTGTATATGAAATAATCAATGATGTATGGACGCAAATAGGACAAGATATTGTTGGAGAATCTGAAAATGATCATTCTGGACAATCCGTTCGATTAAATAATTCTGGAACTATTGTCGCTATAGGATCTGATGGAAATTCTGAAAATGGAAATGAGTCAGGTCAAGTTCGTGTTTTTAAAATCAATAATGACGTATGGACTCAAATAGGACAAGATATTGATGGTTCATCTGAAGGAGATCGTTTAGGTTGGGATATAGACTTAAATGGAGAGGGAAATTTTTTAATTGTGGGAGCGCCTTCTAGTGACGATCTATTTATGAATGCAGGGAAAGCACTTGTTTTTGAAAACCAAAATAATACTTGGGTTCAAATAGGTGATATATTAAACGGAAACAATGAAGGTGATTCTTATGGAGAATCTGTTTGTATTAATGATCTTGGTGATAAAATAGCTGTCTCAGGAAGTAATGATTTAAATAATAGTACAGCTGGTTATATTAGTTTTTATAGAAACGAAAACCTATCTGTTTCTGATTTTAATCAATCATCTTTTTCGTTGTATCCAAATCCAACAAATAATATTGTAAATTTCAGTTTTACAAATAATATTGGTCAGAAAATAACTTTACTAGATATTACTGGGAAAGTTCTAATCGAAAAAGTAGTGGAACAACAAAATGAAGTGTTAAATATTTCTCATTTAGAAAGTGGCATTTACTTAATTAATGTATTATTTAATGAAAAAAATGTGACTACTAAAGTGATAAAGAGATAAGAGCAATTAGGTTAAAATGGAACTTTCAACTCAAACATTTAAAACATATTTAACTCAAATCATTAATGATCCGTCTTTAGAAATTCATATCGATGAAATCATTGAAAGTTTTTCATTGCTTCATTTGCCAAAGAATGATTTTTTAGTTGAAGAAGGTCACATTTGCAAATACTTCTGTTATCTAGAGGAAGGCGTTTTACAACACGCAATTGACATTCACGGAGAAGAAAAAACCACCTATTTAGCACTTCAAAATACAACCACAGCAGCTTTAAAAAGCTTTAAACAAAAGTTTCCTTCAAGAAAAAACATAAAAGCAATTTGTGATTGTACTTTAAGAGTTATCGATCTCGAGCAGTTTAATTTTTTGATGAAAAACAACAAAGGTTTCAGAAGGTATTATCATAATTTAATTGAAAATCAGATATTTCTTATAGATGATTATCGAATCAATTTACTTACGCTAGCACCAGAAGAACGCTATAAAAACTTGTTAGAGACGCATCCCAATTTATTTCAACAAGTTCCACTTCATTATTTAGCTTCATTTTTAGGAATTTCCACCAGACATTTAAGTAGGATACGTAAAAATATAATTTAAGGACATTTGGCTTCTTTATTCTGTTATTCTTTAATTAATTTTGAAAGAAATAATCCTTTAAAATAATTTCTTATGAAATATCATCAAGTAGATTCGGCTTTATACATAAAGAATCGAGCAAATTTTATGGCTAAAATGAAACCTAATAGTTTAGCTATATTTAATAGTAATGACATTTATCCAATAAGTGCGGATAGTACAATGCCATTTCAACAACACCGTGATATTTTATATTTAAGTGGAGTGGATCAGGAAGAAAGTGTTTTAATCATGTTTCCAGATGCGCCACATGAAAAACATCGTGAAGTTTTATTTTTAAAAGAAACGAACGAACACATTGCTGTTTGGGAAGGTGAAAAGTTAACAAAAGAACGCGCTCTAGAAGTCAGCGGAATTAAAACCGTGTATTGGTTACATGAAATGGAAAAAGTGATTGCTGAATTAATGGCTCAAAGCGATACGGTTCACATTAACACCAACGAACATTATAGAGCTTCTATCGAAACTGAAACTAGAGAAGCTCGATTTACAAAATGGTTATTTAATAAATATCCTGCACATAGTGTTGCTAAAAGCAATCCTATATTACAAAGACTTCGTTCTGTTAAAGATCCAATTGAATTGGATTTATTACAAAAAGCATGTGATATTACTGAAAAAGGAATGCGTCGCGTATTAGGATTTGTTAACCCTGGAGTTACTGAGTATGAAATTGAAGCAGAATTCATGCACGAATTTTTGCGCAATCGATCTAAAGGGTTTGCATACACTCCAATTGTAGCGAGTGGAAATAATGCCAATGTACTTCATTATATTGAAAACAATCAACCTTGTAATGATGGCGATTTAATCCTTCTTGATGTTGGAGCTGAATATGCAAATTACAGTAGTGATATGACACGTACCATTCCAGTAAATGGAAGATACACAAAACGTCAACGTGAAGTATATGATGCTGTAAATCGTGTAAAAAATGACGCTACCAAATTATTAGTTCCTGGAGCTATTTGGGCAGATTACCATGTTGAAGTTGGAAAATTGATGACTTCTGAATTATTAGGTTTAGGATTACTTGATAAAGCGGATGTTCAAAATGAAGATCCAAACTGGCCAGCGTATAAAAAATATTTCATGCACGGAACATCGCACCATATGGGATTAGACACTCATGATTATGGATTACTTTGGGAACCAATGAAAGCCGATATGGTTTTTACTGTTGAACCTGGAATCTATATTCCTGAAGAAGGTTTTGGTATTCGTTTAGAAGATGATGTTGTAGTACAAGAAAATGGAGAGCCATTTAACTTGATGCGCAACATTCCTATTGAAGCGGAAGAAATTGAAGATTTAATGAATCAATAAAAAATCAGACAACATTATTGAATTAATAAAACAAAAAAAGCAAGCTATATAGCTTGCTTTTTTTATTACTAAACTTGAAAAAACTACTTTACCACTAATGTATATTGGGGAGTTTTATTAAAAGGGCAAAAATATTTATAAGTTCCTTTTTTAAGTGTTACTGGTTTTGAGGACTCTGTATTTCCATGCGTTACCATTTTAGACACATATGCATCTTTAATATGATTTTTTGCATCTGCTCCATCTTTTCCTGCTTCAATTAATACTAATCCTACTTCGGGTGCTGCATTATTATTTGACACATTAAACACATATGTTCCTTCAGAAAGCGTTAATGACTTTTGAGTAAATTCACCCATTGTTTGTTCAAAGTTCACAGTTTGAACTTTCATTTTATCTTGCGCTGTAGCTGTTATTGTAAATGCTACTAAAAATAATCCTATTACTAAATTCTTCATTTTATTCTCTTTTTATTTGATTTATAATTTTAAAATTAATTTGCTGTTACTGTAAATTGTCCTGCTTTTACACTTGGAAAATCTACTTCTGTATCTGCTAAATGGTTTACATAATTAGTAAGTGTATTTGAAACTACATTCAATACAATCTCTAAAATATCTCCATCATTATAACCTGCTTCTTTTACAGATTGAAGTGCTTCAGATGAAACTTGCCCTCTGTTTTTAGTAACCGCTTTCGCAAATTGTAATCCCGCTTGTACTTTTGCATCTGTTGCGAATCCTTGACGGTTATTTTCTGTTTGTTCTTCAGATAAACCATTCATTTTTCCAATGGCAGTATGGGCAGACAAGCAATAGTTACATGAGTTTTCTTCAGCAATAACCAGGGCTAATTGTTCTCTAAATTTATTGCTAAAGTTTCCGCTTGCAGTTAATTCACCTAATTGCAAATAGCTTTGTAATGTCGTTGGAGAATTTCCAAAAACCTTTACTAAGTTTGGTATAAACCCTAATTTACTTTGTACTGCGTTAAATAATTCTTTCGATTTTCCAGTGGTAGTTTCTGGATTTAATGTTTCAATTCTTGTATTCATAATTTCTAGTATTTATTTTATTTATTCTTCTGTTTTACAATCACATATTTTATTGTCGGGTTGTTGTTCATCATATCTTTGATATCCCCAACAATTTGGACATTGGTTGTTTTCTGTTGTCATCATAATTATTTAGTTTTTAATTACAATGCAAATATGCGACAGGAAGTACCCTGAAAAAATGGACAAAAGTTCCTAAGTATAGGACAGACTAGTTTTTATAGTCTTTTTTGAATTGAAGAGGTGATTTTGAAGTCGATTTTTTAAAAAATCTTGTGAAATAAGCGGCGTCATTAAATCCTAAATCGTATGCTATTTGTTTAACTGAATCACTAGAATATATCAATTGACGTTTCGCTTCAAGGATAATTCTGTTCTTAATAAAATTACTAGGACTTAGATTTCCTATTTTCTGAAAATGCTTCGTTAATGATTTGGGAGAAAGTCCTAATCGGATTGCATAATCGGTTACAGAATGAATTTTTTTATAATTCTGCTCAACAAGTAAACTAAAGTCTTTAAAGAGTTTTGTTTCAGAATCATTAGTAATAACATGATGTTCTTTCTTTATACGAACTGAATGAATAATAAATTGTTTGAGATACGATTGAAGCATATCGTATTGAGCTGCTTCATTAGATTTAAATTCTTCAATTAATTCATCTAGAATAAACTGAAGTTTCTGTGTATCCTTTTCACAAGGTTTCACAAAAGGTGTTTCATATATATTATTGAATAAAACTCCATTACAAGCTACCTCCTTATCATGGGTTTGAATGCAATAAAAATCTCGAACAAATGTAAGTTTATAAGCCTCTTTTATTTGTTCAGAATCAACAGTAAAAACCTGGCCGGGAGAAAGAAAAAAAAGTACGTTATCTTGAAAATCGTAGCTTTCAAAGTCAATATTATAACGACCGCTTCCTTTTTTTATCCAATAAATATTATAACCATCAATTTGTTCTGGCTGTTTAAACACACATGCTTTTTCAAATTGTACTATACTTAGTGAAAATATATCTTTATAGGAGTAATTCTTTATTTCTTGAACAGCCATAAAATTTTATTACGATGCAGTTTTAGTCGTAAAACTTTTGATATTTAACAAAAGAAAAACAAAAAGAGCAGGAAGTACCCAACCCATGCTATATTCTGAAAGCGGAATGAGTTCTTTTATGGGAGTTATTTTTTCTTCAGAAATAATAAACTTTAAAAAATCAGGGATACTAAATATAAAGGTAGCAATCACAACACCTCTAAATACAATTTTTGAAGCCCATTTTTCAGGAATCACATTCAAAATAATAAGCACAATAGTAATTGGATAGATAAACATCAGGGCAGGTAATGCAATAATAATAATAGAATGTACATCAAACTGT
>JAHRWC010000168.1 GCA_019090365.1 Flavobacteriaceae bacterium | reverse complement strand
GCAATGTATTTTTAGTTAATATTCACCAAGGAAGCTTTGCTAATCCTAATGGTAGTGAACCTGACTTTAGAACTCCTTTTGGAAATGGTATTGCTGGACAATCTGGTTTAACTGGATATCCTGCAGGAACAGTAAATCGTCACCTTTTCCCTGGTCAAAGTCAAGGAAGTGGTACTGCAATGAGTAGAGGAGCATGGGGAACTGCTGCAACTGAAATCATGGGTGAGACTTCTTATGTTAATGTTGCTGCTGAAGCTACTTTAGATGTAATAAACAGTGAAATAGTTGTTCATGTTGAAGCTTTTTACACAGGAGATAGTCCAGAAAGTACTAATTTATTGAATGTAATGTTATTACAAAATAATACATTAGGACCTCAAACTGGAGGAAACATGGGTAACAACTATGTTCACCAACATAGGTTAATTGATATGATTACTGGTCAATGGGGAGTAACAATTAATACTACTACTGAAGGTTCATTTATTGATGAAACTTATACTTTCCCAATTCCTGCTAACTACAACAATGTACCTGTAGTACTTGCTGATATTGAGGTTGTTGCTTTTGTTACTGAAACTCATCAAGAAATTATTAGTGGAAATGGATGTTATCCAACATTCATTAATTTACCATTAGCAAATGATGCAAATGTTCAAGAAATAGAAGAGATTAGCGATCAATGTGGTCTTGATTTTGGTCCAAGAGTTAAAGTTCAAAATAATGGAGACAACACTTTAACTTCATTAGACTTTGAATACAGTGTTAATTCTGGTACACCAGCTACTTATACTTGGAATGGTAGTATTGATTCTTATCAAATAGAAACAATCATTCTTCCAGGAATTGCATATACAATTGAAGCTAATAATACAGTTGAAGTTTCTATTGCAAATGATGATGACAATGCAAATAACAATGCATCTTCTACTTTTGGAGAAACTAATTTAACATCGACTAATTATATAAATTTACTTTTAAATACAGATGGAAATGGTGATCAAACAACATGGGAAATCAAAGACCCTTCAGGAAATGTTGTTTTTAGTGGAGGTCCTTATGATGACAACATAAATGTTAATCTACCTATTGTTTTACAAGATGGTGGATGTCATTCATTCAGAATTACAGATGCTGGAGGTAACGGAAGTGGATCTGTTGTATTATATGACAGTAACAGTGATGTTATTTACAGTTCACCAGGAACTTATGGATCTGGTGAAGAAACATCTTTTACTTCAGATGGAGTATTAGGTGTTAACTCTAATGTTTTAGAGGAAGTTAGTATTTATCCAAATCCTGCAAATTCAATTTTGAATATTAAAAATGCTGAAAATGCAAGTATTGAAGTATATGATATTTTAGGAAAATTACTTTATTCTCAATCAAACATTTCATTTGATGAGCAGATAAATGTATCTAATTTCCAAACTGGAACATACTTTATTAAGTTATCAAAAGAAAATCAAGTTTCTACAGAACGATTCATCGTATCTAAGTAATTTTGATTCATATAAATAAAAAAGCTCCTTTCGAAAAGAAAGGAGCTTTTTTTATTACATTCTATTTACTTTAAACACCTTTAAATTTATCTGCACCATCTAATAATCCAATTAATTGATCTGGATTATGAATTATTACTGGCATATGCTGTGGGCAGATATAAAATTCGCTTTCTTGATAATAAAATTTTGTAACTGGAATCTCTGTTGAAGATGCTTTACAAACTAAACATTCTTTATTTGAACTCATATTGATATTTTTTTGAGAGGCTAAATTATCTTTTAAAAAGATATAATAAGCTAACAAATATCATATTAGAGATTTATTTATACTTAAGTGGTAAATGCACAACTTTTTTAGTCTCATAAAAAGGTTCCTCAAAATAATCTTGTAAATTATAAATTGTAGCTTTCGGAAATTGCGCTAATTCTTCCTTTAAATCTCCTCCTTTTAAATAAAGAATTCCATTTTTTAATTCATGATTGCTTTTTTTAGCAATTCTATTTTTAACCCAAAACTTAAAAGTTTCCATTTGTGCAACTGCTCGACTTACAATAAAATCATATTGATCAGTGATTGTTTCCACTCTTGCATTCGTAAATTTTACATTTTTTAATTGCAATCCTTCAGTTACTTCCTCGACAACTTTAATCTTTTTTCCAATACTATCAACTAAATGAAAATTAGTTTCTGGAAATAAAATTGCTAACGGTATTCCGGGAAAACCTCCACCAGTACCCACATCCAAGACTTTTGAACCAGGCAGAAAGGTTTGTATTTTTGCAATCCCTAACGAATGTAAAACATGTCTTACATATAATTCGTCTATATCCTTACGTGAAACTACATTTATCTTAAGATTCCAATCTTGATAAAGTTCTTGTAATTTTTCAAATTGCTGAATCTGTTCTTCACTTAGATTCGGAAAGTATTTATGTATTATCTCCATGTTTATAATTCTGCTACAAAAGTAAAATAACTTTCCTAAAAAATAATAGAAAGAGTTGTGCGTTATACATTGAATATATTTATTTTTGCATTTTATTTTATTACTCATTTGAAAATATATTTATGGCTTACAATCAAATTACCTTTTCAAGAGATGATTCTGCAAAATTTTTCAGAACACTTAATCAACGTGTAAATAAATATTTTAAAGAAAAGAATGTTGCAAAGACAGGAAATTGGAAATTATACTCCAAAGCCATTGTAATGTTTTCTTTATTTTTTGTTCCATTAATATTAATCCTTACAGTTTCTATGCCTCAATGGGCGCTATTACTTTTAACAATGGTGATAGGATTCGGTATGGCTGGTGTTGGTATGAATGTAATGCACGATAGCAACCATGAATCTTTTTCTAGTAAAAAATGGGTAAATAGATTAATGGGAAGCAGTATTTATATTCTTGCAGGAAATGTATATAATTGGAAAGTTCAACATAATGTACTTCACCATACTTTCACTAATATTCAAGGACATGATGAAGATATTGATGCGGGTAGAGTAATTCGATTTTCAAAACATGCAAAATGGTTCAAAGTTCATAAATTTCAAAAATACTATTCTATATTTCTTTATGGATTACTAACAATTAATTGGGCTATAACTACCGATTTTAAACAAATGCGTAGTTATTTAAAAAGAAAATTATCTTACGGTAAGTTTCCTAATCCTGCTAAAGAATGGACTGTATTAATCATCTCTAAAATAGTTTATTATCTAGTATGGGTTGTCTTACCATTATTAGTTTTAGATATGGCTTGGTGGAAAGTTTTATTAGGCTTTTTTGTAATGCACTATACTGCAGGAATGATTTTAAGTTTAGTATTTCAGTTAGCACACGTAGTTCCTAAAACTGAAATGCCATTACCAGATGAAAATGGTAACATGAAACATACATGGGCAATTCATCAATTTTATACAACTTCAAATTTTGCTCCAACAAATAAATTTATATCATGGTATACTGGTGGTTTAAATCATCAAGTTGAACACCATATATTTCCACACATATCTCATATTCATTATGGTAAAATAGCTAAAATTGTAAAAGAAACAGCTTTAGAGTTTAATTTACCATACAACGAATATAAAACAACTCGAAAAGCAGTAATCGAGCATTTTAAACAATTAAGTTCTTTAGGACATAAACCAGCAGTAGTTTCTGTTTAAGTAGTAATGAATACAAAATTATCAAAACGCGTTAATGAAATGGCAACCTCTGCCACATTAGCGATGGCAGCAAAAGCTCGTGAGCTTAGACAAGAAGGAAAAGACATAATAGGATTAAGCTTAGGTGAACCCGATTTTTCAGTTCCAGATTTTGTAAAAGAAAGTGCAATTAAAGCAATAAATGATAATTACCATTCTTATACTCCTGTTGACGGTTATGGCGAATTAAAACAAGCAATTATCACAAAATTTAAACGTGATAATCAACTTGATTTTGAGCTTTCTCAAATTGTTGTTTCTACTGGAGCAAAGCAATCATTAGCAAATCTTGCAATGGTTTTATTAAATGAAGGAGACGAAGTACTTTTACCTGCTCCTTATTGGGTAAGTTATAGTGACATTAGCAAATTAGCTGGTGGTGTACCTGTAGAAATCCCAACTTCAATTGATACAGATTTCAAAGTGACTCCTGAAGAATTAGAAGCTGCGATTACTCCGAAAACTAAAATGATAATTTATAGCTCTCCCTGTAACCCAAGTGGTTCGGTGTATTCTAAAAGTGAATTAAGAGCTTTAGCAGATGTGCTTGTTAATTACCCTAACATCATTGTAATAAGTGATGAAATTTATGAGCATATAAACTATGAAGAAGGCCATACATCAATGGCAATCTTTGAAGACATGAAAGACAGAACTGTGGTGGTTAATGGCGTTTCTAAAGCCTATTCTATGACAGGTTGGAGAATTGGATATATAGGCGCTCCCGATTGGATCGCTAGAGCTTGTAACAAAATGCAAGGTCAAATTACTAGTGGAGCTAATTGTATTGCACAAAGAGCAACGATTACTGCCCTTGAAAATCCACCAAGTAAAATACAATACATGGTTGATGCTTTTAAAGAAAGACGTCAACTAATTCTTAATTTAATTTCAGATATTCCAGGTTTTAAAGCAAATATACCTCATGGTGCATTTTATGTTTTTCCTGATATTTCTTATTACTTCGGAAAAACAATCAATGGAATTACAATAAATTCTGCTTCAGATTTTTCTTTATTTTTATTAGAAAATGCAAATGTTGCTACTGTTACAGGAGAAGCTTTTGGTGATCCTAATTGTATTCGTATATCTTATGCTGCTTCAGATGAAAATATAGTTGAAGCAATGTCTAGAATTAAAAATGCACTGAAATAATTTATCTAAACTAAGCTTCCTATGTACACTAGCTTTAAAGAATGCGAATCGAAAGAGTTATTGCCAGGTTTTATGGTTCAATTAATTCATACTGAATCACAAACATTCGCTTTATTCGAAATTGAAAAAGGAGCTGAATTACCTGAACATTTTCATATCAACGAACAAGTTTCACAAGTACTTGAAGGAGAGTTTGAATTAACTATTGAAGGCAACACAAGAATATGTAAAGTTGGTGATATAGCGATCATGAAATCCAATGCAGTTCATTCAGGAAGAGCAATTACAAATTGTAAAATTTTAGATGTCTTTACTCCTGTTCGTGAAGATTTAAAATAATTATCTATTTCTCCAGAAAAAAGGTGTGAAAAGAATTAGAACTGTAAATAGTTCTAACCTACCTATTAGCATTAAAAAAGAAGACCACCATTTTGCCAAATCTGGCAATGCACTATAATTATCTACAGGACCTAAACTTCCTAAAGCAGGACCCACGTTTCCTAAACTTGAAGCTGCGCCTCCTAATGCAGTTTTAAAGTCTAACCCTAATAATGAAAACACTAACACTCCAATTATAAAGGAAAGCAAATACAATATAAAAAAGGCTAAAATGTTAAAAACAATAGGTTGTCGAACTGCTTTAGTATTATATCGTACAGGTAAAATTGCATGAGGATGTAATGTTCTTTTAAATTCTAAAATACCATTTTTGATTAACAGCATATGACGAACGATTTTTACCCCTCCAGATGTTGACCCCGCTGAGCCTCCTAAAAACATTAATCCAAAAAATACCATTGTTAAAAAAGGCGTCCAAACCGTATAATCTGCACTAACAAAACCTGTAGTTGTAACAATAGCTAATACTTGAAATAAACTATGCCGTACAGCGCTTTCAAGCTCTCCCCAAACCAAAGGATGAAATACACTTGAATTAGTAATGTCGGCGCCAAAATATATTATCAATGAAGAAATTAACGTAAATACTATTATGATAATAGTATAAAATCGAAACTCTTCATCTCCAAATATTTTACTGAATTTAGTTTTGAATGCAAAATAACTAAGTACGAAGTTGGTACCTGCCAAAAACATGAAAACCATAATTATATATTGTATAATAGGTTGATCATTCCAAAATGCAACACTGGCATTCTTTGTAGAAAACCCACCTGTACTTAATGTACTCAATGAATGATTCATAGCATCAAACAAATCCATCCCTGCTACTTTCAATATAATGGTTTCAGCTACTGTATACCCAACATAAATCAGCCATAATCTTTTAGCTGTATCTGCAATCCTAGGGTGCAGTTTATCACCTCCAGGGCCTGGTGCTTCAGCTGCGAAGAGTTCCATTCCTCCTATGCCTAATAAAGGTAAGATTGCTATCGCTAATACGATAATACCCATTCCTCCTATCCAATGTGTAATACTTCTCCAAAATAAAACCCCTTTTGGTATACTTTCAATATCATTTAAAATTGAAGCCCCTGTGGTAGTATAACCACTCATGGTTTCAAAAAAAGCGTTTGTAAAGCTTGGAATTGCACCTGTAAAAATATAAGGTAAAGTACCAACCAATGACATGAAAATCCAACCAAACGTTACAATTACATATCCATCTCTTTTACAAAGTTCTTTTTTATTTACTCTCGTTGCTAACATAATAGCACCACCTAATACTAATGTAACAATACCTGCTAATAAAATTTCTATACCAACGCCATCTTTGTAGATAAAACTAATGATAGAAGACAATAACATAAAACCTCCATTAACGGTAATAAGAAGCCCCATTAAATGGAAAATAATTTTATAATTAAGCTTTACTGAAGATCTCATTATATGAAAAGTGTTTCAACTTTTTTAATAGATTGAGGAAGACAACAAACTACAATTCTGTCGCCACTCAATATTTTAAAATCACCTAAAGCGATTAATCCTATCCCATTTCTTATAACTCCACCAATTATAGCAGATCTTGGAAATTTTAACTCGCGAATAATTTTATTACAGACAAATGAAGTTGGAGTAACTTCAAATTCTAATAATTCAGCATTCATATTATTCAACTTAGTCATTGCAACTATTTCCCCTTTTCTAATATATCTAAATATATTATTTGCAGCTAGTAGTTTTTTATTTATCAGAGTATCAATTCCAATCGACTGCGATAATTGAAAATAATCCATGTTTTCAACCAATGCAATTGTCTTTTTAACTCCTTTGGATTTGGCAACAAGGCAAGACATTATATTTGTTTCACTATTTCCAGTTACTGAAATAAATGCATCCATATCTTCAATAGATTCTTCTTGTAG
>JAHRWC010000167.1 GCA_019090365.1 Flavobacteriaceae bacterium | reverse complement strand
TTTCTAATATCGTTTTAAAGATAAGTAAATATTATTTCGAAAATTTATTATAGTTTTCAATTTAATGAGATTCTATATAATTAGTACGTTTGCATAAATTTTTGAAGTTTTTATGAAAAAAGAGGAAGCTGAAAATAAAAAAAATAAGAAGCCATGGCCAACAAAAGAGGCTATGGAACAGGTGTATGAAATGAAACTTTGGGGTGAAAACAAATCTGATTTTTATTCAGGAGATGGATCTCATCATCCTAAAATTGTGGAACCTTATCTTGACATTTTAACTTCATTTCTAACTTCCTTAAAAAGCCCTCTAGTTGTATGTGATTTAGGTTGTGGTGATTTTAACGTAGGAAAAGAATTGGTAAAGTACACTGAAAGATATGTAGCTGTAGATATTGTAGAAGACCTTATAGCTTATAATAAAATAACATTTATAGAAGATAATTTAGAATTTCATTGTTTGGATATTGCAGTTGATGAATTACCTGCTGGAGATTGTGTTTTATTAAGACAAGTACTTCAACATTTATCGAATGCTGAAGCGCAAAGTATAGTAAACAAGTTAGTCGGTTTTAAATATGTTATTGTAACAGAACACTTACCTGAAGGAAATTTTATTGCCAATAAGGATATTATTTCAGGACAAGGAATTAGATTAAAAAAACAAAGCGGCTTAAACTTGTTAGCTCCACCTTTTAATTTTAAAGTGAAAAAAGAAAAACAATTACTTTCAGTTAGTTTAAATGATTCTAAAGGACATATAGTAACAACACTTTATGAAGTTTATTAATCTCCTTTATTTTTTATGCTCATATTTTTCAGAATAACGATCCCATAGCTCCGTTTGATGTGTTTCTAATGAAATATCACGTCCATCAATAAATGCTTTTGTCAGCAAATTGGTACGCATGTCTAAAGCATCTCCTTCAGAAATAAATAAGGTAGCACTTTTACCAACAGTTAACGATCCATAATCAGCATCGATTCCTAATATTTTAGCAGTATTTGAAGTTATTAGTTGTAAGGCTTTTTCTTTATCTAAACCTTGTCCTACTACTTGCCCTGCATAAAAAGGTAAATTACGGGTCTGAAAATTAGACATACCTGCATTTTGTAATCCAACTAAAACACCTCCATCCATTAATAGTTTTGGCAATTTATAAGGAAAATCATAATCATCATCACTATCCATTGGTAAAGAATGTGTTTGCTTTACTAATACAGAAACTTGATGCTTTTTTAAGAAAGGAATAATACGATGCGCTTCATATCCCCCTACCAAAACAATATGTTGTACACCTTGTTCTTTTAATTGTGTTATGGCATCAATAATTTCTTTTTCTCTTTGAGCATACACATAGAGTCTTTGATTTCCATTAAAAATACCTTGAGTTGCTTTAAAAGGTTCATTTACAACATTTGAATTAGTATTACCATATGCTTTTGCCTGACTTAAAAACGCACTAACTTCATTTGTTTGCTTGTTATAATCTTTATTAGGTAGCCATCCACGTGGTTCACCTCTCCACCAGCGACCTCTTCTAAAACTAGTTGGCCAGTTAAGGTGAATTCCATCATCTGCTTTAATTGCAGCATCTTCCCAATTCCAAGCATCAAATTGAACTATCGATGAGGTTCCAGAAATTCTCCCTCCTTTTGGAGAAATTTGCCCTATTAATATTCCATTAGGACGCATAGATTCTACCACTTTACTTTCAGCATTATACGCAATAAGGCTTCTAATATTAGGAATAAAATCGCCAACTTCATCTTGATCATTACTTGCTCTAACCGCATTTACTTCAACCAAACCTAATGATTTAGCTGGAGCGATAAAACCTGGGTATACATGTTTGCCTTCAGCTTTAATGACATTTCCTCTTAAAGCTATTTTTGAAGTAGTAGCATCTGCAACAGCGATAATCTTACCGTTTTCAAATGAAATAATACTGTTTTCTATTACAGTTCCATCACCAATATGAGCAGTAGCTCCAACAATAGTAATGATACCTTCTTGAGGTAGGGCAGGGGTTTGTTGTGCAAACATTGAGAAACTCAAACAAATTGCAGCCAATACGAATATATTTTTTAAATTTTTCATGTCTCTTTTAGTTGATAGTTTCACAATGAAATTCTTTGTTGCCTTTACGTTTAGGAGTTTGGGTTTTTCCTCCGCTTTCTTTTTCTTTCATCATTAATTTAGTAAGCGTATTCCGTTCTTTTTTTATGGCGGAACGTTTTTGTTTGTCAAGATCTTTATCAAAATATACTGCACCTTCAATCAATGTTTTTTCAGCTTTCGCATAAATGGATAAAGGGTTGTCATTCCAAAGAACTAAATCAGCATCTTTACCCTCTTTTATACTTCCAACTCGATGGTCTAAATGAAGTAATTTTGCAGGGTTAATAGTAATCATGTTCCAAGCCTGTAACTCAGTCATTCCACCATATTTAATCGTTTTAGCAGCTTCTTGGTTCAGTCTTCTAGACATTTCTCCATCGTCACTATTAATAGCAACCGTAACCCCTTCATTGGTCATAATAGCCGCATTATATGGAATTGCATCATTTACTTCATACTTATAAGCCCACCAATCACTAAATGTAGATGCACCTACACCGTGCGATTTCATTTTATCGGCTACTTTATAACCTTCTAATATATGTGTGAAAGTATTTACCTTAAAATTGAATTTTTCAGCAACTTTCATCAGCATATTGATTTCACTTTGAACATATGAATGACAACTTATAAAACGTTCGCCATTTAATATTTCGGCTAATACTTCCATTTCTTCATCATAACGGAATGAAGCACCACTTTTCTTTTTGGTATCGTATTCTTTCGCTCTATTAAAATAATTTACATACATCTGTTCTACACCCATACGTGTTTGTGGGAAACGATTGAAACTTTGCCAATTCGAATGTTTTACATTTTCACCTAACGCAAATTTTATAAACTTCGGACGATCATCATAAAGCAATCCATCAGCATCTTCACCCCATTTAAGCTTAATAATCGCAGATCGACCTCCAATTGGATTGGCAGAACCATGTAATATCTGAATGCTTGTTACACCACCGGCAAGATTTCTGTAAATATCAATATCTTCTGGATCTAACACATCTTCAATACTTACTTCTGCTGATGAATTGTGACCTCCTTCATTAATGCTAAAAGCCGCAATGTGCGAATGTTCATCAATAATTCCAGCAGTTAAATGTTTACCAGTTGCGTCAATCACTCTTGCATTTCCACTTTTTAAATTGGCTCCAATTTTTGAAATCTTTCCGTCTTTTACTAGTACATCAGTATTCTGTAAGATCCCATCTGCTTCACTGGTCCAAACGGTTGCATTTTTAAATAAAATGTGTTGTGAAGTAGGTAAGGAGTTATTTCCATAACCAACATTCGGATAGGTAATTGGCACTATTTCTGGTGAAATATTGTCTTTATTTTCTTCTGAACTTTTACTCTTTTCCTCTTCTGAAGTTAATTTACGTGCTGTAAAATTTGAAGCAGAACCATTAGGCATAATAATTTTTCCAGTGATATTTTCTTCTGAAGTAATTTTTGAGGTAGTTCGATAGTTTTCAGTCTTTTCTTTATCTGAAAATGATACATTCAACCAATCGTTTTTGTACGATAATTTTGAAGGATACGTAATGCTATCTAATTTAACTTCCGAAGAAAGTTTAGCTAGCTCTCCTTTTATAGTTACACTATAGTTTTTGCCGCCAATTGGTAAAGTATAACTTCCACGAATGTCTTTAATATTTTTATCAATAATTACATTCTTAGTTCCTTGTACCCAGTTTTCATACAAGATTGTTTTCTTATCAAAGATTTCTCCTGAAGTAATTAAAAAATTAGCATAGCGACCAACTTGTAAAGAACCAATTTTTTCACTTTGACCTAATAATTGAGCAGGAACAGTAGTTAAAGCTTCCAATGCTTTTGTCTTATCAAACCCATATTCAAAAGCTTTGTTTAAATGTTTTTTAAAATCGGCTGGACTTTTTAATTGGTGTGTAGTCAATGAAAAAGTGATGTCATTATCAGCTAACACTTTTGGATTGCTAGGTGATTGATTCCAAGCTCTCATATCGGCAATCGAAATATAATTTGCAGCATATGGATCACTTACATCATACGCTTTTGGAAAATTTATAGGAATGATATATTTAGATTGTGTTGCTTTAATACTTTCGATAGATTCATATTCATCGCCACCACCAACAATCACATAATTAAGGTTGAATAAATCCCCAGTTTTGTCAGCTAAAACATCTTTATATTTATTTCCAGCTTCAATAAATGAAGGAAGATTTTTGTTATTAATCAATGCTTCTAAAGAGCGATCTTTCGTTTTACTATTACCCTTAGCATACCAATCTGCATCATAATTCATTTGACGTAATAGAGCAGAAGCTCCCATTAAAGAACCTGGGTAACTTTGTCTGCTAGCTACACTTTTTGAAAAGGAAAAATAATTACCAGAGTTTTCTACTAGAATACGTTCTCCATTTGTTGCTTCATCATTTAAGCTAATTAAAACACCGGTTCCCCTAGCAATACCATCCATAATGTGAGAATTCACAACACCAAAACCAGCATTTCTTAATTCTTTGGCATTCTTATTTTCATATTTAAACTTATCAATTGCTTTGTTCTCAGGCATAATATGATCATTCCAATAAAAACCGCTTCGCTTTGTTTCCCATTGAGGAGACTGTTCACGTTTAGCTCTTTCAGGTTTTGAAACTCCGAAACTTGAATATGGATCTATAAAAGAAGGATAAATATATTTCCCTTTTAAATCTGTTATAATTGAATTTTTAGGAATAGTAACATTCGATCCTGCTGCTATTACCTTTCCTTCCTTTATAACTAAGGTTCCATTATTAATCTTTCGAGTAGGAGTAATAAACAATGTAGCATTTGTAAATACTGTGTAATTGTTGTTTTCTTCTTTTAAACTTGTATTCTTCGGAAAGTAAATCTGTGCTTGCACAAAAGAAAAACTAAAAAAAAGTAAAAGTAATAAAGTGACTTTTTTCATAGAAATGGTTTGATTAGTTTGGTTTTTAAAGATACTAATGCATCTCAATTAATTAGTTGGAACTAGAATTTTTAACAATATTTTTAGAAAATTATAATGGATGTTCTTCATAATAGTTGACCACTAAAGCAACCATATAACTATAACTCATAATTCCATTGGACTGATTATTGGCCTTTAAAAAAGTATCCCAAAACACTTTCGAAATCACTTCAAAAGGGTTTTGATAACTTCTCCAAAAATCTCTCATTTCCTTATAACTAGCCAGAATTCCAGGGTTTATAGTTTCAATAATTTCATGATACTTGTCAATATCTCTTCGTGCTATTTCATTTACACAATAACGCAATGCGAAAATATATCCAGCATATTGAATATAGGCGTCATCATTATTTAAGGTAGCTAAGGTGGCTATAAAATTTGCTTCATTTTCTGCGGCATATCCCAATTGATGTGCTTGTTCATGACAGCTTACCACGGGAAATTTATAATTTTTGATGAGGTTATTTACCTGTGCTTCACCTGAAAAAGGGTTGTAATAACCACTATAACCCATATAGGTTAGTCCTAAACTCCAACCACTTTTTTTTATGCTTTTTGGATGATAGCCTAAACTTGGATGGATTTTTTCAAGATTAGCATAGCCGTTTAATGATTTGTCAAAAATCTCTTTTTGAGAGTAAGGTAAATCTATCTTTATAGTATCATGATATCCAAGATAGCGATGCATTTCATTCGATTTTTCAATAAAACGTTCTGTAGTTTTAATGAGTTGCTCGGTAGTATACTTAGTTTCAAGCTCTAATGTTTTATGAAGCGGAACTCGGTAATAATTAAAACCCCATAATAGGTTAAATACAAAATAGATGATTGATAATGTTGCCGTAATATCTAAAATGAAACTTACTATATCTGTTCTAATTCGCCTAAGATTTTTATATAGCCAACGTATTGCAATAATTCCAATAAGTGTGTAAAAAACATCTCCGATAGAAAATGGAACCCAACCAAAAAGATAGCGAGACATGGTCGATAGAATAGGATACAAACCATTACTGTAATACTGTTCTATGAATTCTGGAAAGAACTTTAATACTTGCAAAAAAAGAATCTGAATGATTAATAATGCTGATAAAATTAATTTGGTTCTTTTTTGCATGTTTCAAACATACAAAGAAATCTATATATAATTTTTAATGCTATGCTAAAAGCGTAATTTTGTTGAAATATTTTAATAAACTTACTACAAATGAATGAAGCAATCAGAAATTTAGAACCCAATAGACTTTGGAATAACTTTGCAGATTTAAATGCAGTGCCTCGTGCTTCTAAAAAAGAAGAAGAGGTTATTGATTTTATGAAAAACTTTGGAAAAAAGTTGGGACTTGAAACTTTTGAAGATGATGTGCGAAATGTTATTATACGAAAACCTGCCAGTCCAGGAATGGAAAATAGAAAAGGGATCGTACTTCAATCACATTTAGATATGGTGCATCAAAAAAATAATGATACCGATTTTGATTTTGCTACACAAGGAATTGAAATGTATGTAGATGGAGATTGGGTACGTGCTAATGGTACAACCTTAGGTGCTGATAATGGATTGGGAGTTGCTACGATTATGGCAATTTTAGAAAGTGATACGATTGAACATCCCGCTATTGATGCATTGTTTACGATAGATGAAGAAACAGGTATGACGGGAGCTTTAGGATTAAAAGGAGGAATTCTTGAAGGAGAAATTCTTTTAAATTTAGATACTGAAGAAGATGATGAAATAGGAGTAGGTTGTGCAGGAGGAGTAGATGTAACTGCATCTAAGAAATATAGTTCTACAAGTACACCTTTGAATGCTAGTGCATATAGAATTACTGTAAAAGGATTGCAGGGAGGTCATAGTGGAATGGAAATTCAATTGGGATTAGGGAACGCTAACAAAATGATGAATAGAATATTAACTGAAACAAATAATACGAGTTCATTATCCTCATTATTAGGTGGAAGTTTACGTAATGCGATTCCTAGAGAAAGTAATTGTGTTGTTGTCGTTGAAAATGATAATGATGCTGAGTTTCATAGTAATTTTGAAAAAATAAAAAATGTAATTTGTGAAGAATTTCAACATTTAGAATCAGATATAACAATTACAACTGAAAAAATGGAAACATTACCTGAAAATGTAATGATTCCTTTAGATCAACATTTATTTTATAAAGCTGTTCATGCAACTCATAATGGTGTTTTTAGAATGAGCCCTGCAATTAAAGATTTAGTGGAAACTTCTAATAATGTTGCAAAGATTTCAGTGAATGATGGTATTATTACAATAGAATGTTTAACACGTTCCTCTGTAGAATCATCTAAAGATAATATGGTAAATACATTGCGTTCAGTATTTGAATTGGCTGGATTTGATGTTAATTTATCAGGAGATTACCCAGGTTGGGCTCCTAATATGGACAGTCCTATATTAAAAGTGTTAGATGCTCTGTATGAAAAGATGAATGGACAAAAAGCGAATGTAGCAGCTTGTCATGCCGGATTAGAATGTGGAATTTTAGGAACTAATTACCCAGGAATGGATATGATTTCTTTTGGACCAACTATTAAAGGCGCGCATTCTCCTGATGAAAGAGCGAGTATTTCTTCAGCTCAAAAATACTGGGATTTTGTAATTGAAATTTTAAAAAACATTCCTGCGAAAGCATAGTGTTTTAAATTTATTATATAAAAAAAGCCTCTATTAATAATAGAGGCTTTTTTATTCATAATTAAGTCTGTTATTATTCAGGACTTATGATATCTACAATTTCTAATTCAAATACTAAATCAGAGTTTGGTGGAATTACTGGTGGGTAACCTCTTTCACCGTATCCTAAATGTGCAGGAATGAAGTAGGTTGCTTTTTCGCCTACTTTCATAGATAATAAACCTTCTCTAAATCCAGAGATAAGTTTTGCATCAGGACTATAATCCATAGGAGTCGGTTTGTAACCTCCACCATCTTCTCTTCTATGATCCCAAACTTCAAACTTTTTTGCAATTTCAATTACGTTAGAATCGAATAAAGTTCCATCAGTTAAATATCCAGCGTAATTCACAAGTACTTTATTACCTATTTCCGGCTGAACATCAGTTCCTTTAGTATTTATATATTTTTTAAGTCCAGAAGCTAATTCTTCAGCTTTTTCATTATAAGTAGCAAAATCTTTAGCAACCCCAGCTGCGATTTTATCTTTACGCTCTTTAGTTTCTTTCTTTTTATTTTCAACGGTAACCATACCATCCGTAAATGAAGGAATTTTAATGCCACCAATATTGATAACATTTACTTCAATCATTTTAATTTCCTCAACAGGCTTGCTTCCATTTGCAACTTCTACCATTCCAATAGAATCAACAATTTCTTGTCCTTTAACGATTTCACCAAAAACAGTATGTTTTCCGTTTAACCAAGGAGTTTCTTTTAATGTAACAAAAAACTGACTTCCATTTGTTCCTGGACCTGAGTTTGCCATGGATAGAATTCCTTTTTTTGAATGTTGTAATTCTTGAGTTGTTTCATCTGGAAATTTATATCCTGGATTACCAGAACCAGTTCCTAATGGATCTCCACCTTGAATCATAAAATCTTTTATAACTCTGTGAAAAATTAATCCGTTATAGAACTTTTTACCTTTATAAATAGAATCTACCATTTCATTTTTACCTTCGGCTAAGTCAATAAAATTTGAAACAGTTAATGGAGTTTGCTCATGATGAAGTTTTGCAACAAAACTTCCTTTATTTGTAATAAACTCTGCATAAATACCCTCTTCTAGATCTGGATATTTACTTTGGCATGAACCTAAGCTTAATGATAAGATTAATACTAAAAATGTTAATTTCTTCATGGTTTTTTTATAATTTATTGATTTTGATTTATTGATATTAATGTTATTTTACTTTGTAAGGGTACATTAGGTCCTAATTTATTTACTATTCCGTAATAGCCAAATGCTTTATAAGATGGTAAAAATAATGTTATTGTTTCACCAACTTTCATTAGTTTGATTGCATCACGTATTCCAGATATTAATTCTTGTTTGGTTTTATCTACAATGTAATCTTGTACACCAATTTCTTCTTCGGAAAGAAGTACTTCATTATTAATATATTTTAAGTTGTAACTAAAAGTGACTTGATCACCAATCTTTGGAACAACTGCAGATATTGTATCTTTCTTATTATAATAATACCAAAAACCATTTGTTGAAGTAATGTATTCATTTTCTGGTTTGGCATTCATTAACTCTAAAAATTGACTTTTTTCGAGTTCAAATATTTTTTTATTGCGTTCTACAGATTCATTGATAAATGATCCAGATGTTCTTTGGATTGGTCTTCTTGCTTCAGGAGTTTTACACGACACAAAAGCAAGACAGCCTAAAAGGAGTATTAGTAGGTTACGCTTCATAATTTAGGGCTTCTTTATAAGTAGGCAATATACTAATAAATTCAGAAGTTGTTTTTGAAAGTGTAGTTTCACTTCTTCCACCAGCAGCATTGGTATGCCCACCACCGTTAAAATGATTGCGAGCAAATTCATTTACTGAAAAACTACCTTTACTTCTAAACGATATCTTTACAATATTTTCTTTTTCACTTTCAATAAAAATGGCAGCAACATTAATACCTTCCATAGAAAGTGCATAATTTACAAAGCCTTCAGTATCTCCCTTTTTAAAATTATGATCGTCTAATTCTTTTTGAGAAAGAGTAATAAAAGCAGTCTTAAATTCAGTAAGAATTGTAAGATTACTTAAAGCAACCCCTAAAAGTTTTAGTCGGTCGGGCGTATTTGTATCATATACATTTTGATGTATTTCCGAATTATTAGCGCCATTATCAATTAAACTAGCGATTACACGATGCGTCGTTGCTGTAGTTGCAGGAAACCTAAAAGACCCAGTATCGGTCATTATTCCTGTATATAATTGAGCACTTATTTCTGCATTTAAAAATTCTAAATCGTCTAAAGCTTCAATGAAATGAAAAACCATTTGCGCGGTAGAACACATAGTAACATCACTATAAGTTACTACTGCATAATTATCTGGTTGTTGATGATGGTCTATCATTACAAAATCTGCAGAAGCTTTTTCTAAGAGTGCTTCTAAATCTCCAGTTCTGTTAAAGGCATTAAAATCTAAGGTGAAAATAAGATCAGCATTATAAATAGCGTCTCTCACTTTGGCAGTATGCTGATTGAAATTTATAATAGAATCAGTTTCAGGAATCCATTTTAAAAAAGAAGGAAAATCATTAGGCATTACAACTTGAACTGAATGTTCTTTTTGTTGTAGGAAATTTGCTAAACCTAAACAGGAGCCAACTGCATCACCATCTGGGTTTTTATGTCCAACCACCACAATTTTTTTAGGGATGTTTAATAACTTTTTTATGCGAATAGTTTGTTCTGAATTCATACGTTTTCTGCCATCTTTAACAGCGAACTGCGAAGATACAATTTATTGGCATTTTGAAATCATTTTTAGAATTATAGCGTAATTTATTAACGATATTTTAGGAAACGAGCATCCTAAAAAGATTATTACCTAGCAGAATTTCTAATTGCGAACAGCATGTGACCGTTAAAAATAATAATAGACATACATGAAAATTATGATTCATAATGAATGTTTTTATTGAAGACTTAATTATTTAGTGAAACTTTACAGAAGTATATTGAGTTAATTTCTTGTTTTTGTAGTCTATTTCCATACTTTTGCACAAAATTTAAAAAAACAATGAGAACAGATAGAACGTTTACAATGTTAAAGCCTGATAGTGTTGAAAAAGGACATATTGGAGCTATACTTGAAAAAATTACTGCTTCAGGTTTTAGAATCGTAGCAATGAAACTTACTCAAATGACTAAAGCTGATGCTGAAGAATTTTACGCAATCCATAGTGAGCGTCCATTTTTTGGTGAATTAGTAGAGTATATGACTCGTGGTCCTATTGTTTCAGCAATTCTTGAAAAAGCAAATGCAGTTGAAGATTTTCGTGCTTTAATTGGTGCTACAAATCCTGCTGATGCAGCTGAAGGAACAATTAGAAAATTATATGCAGCTTCTATTGGAGAAAATGCAGTTCACGGAAGTGATAGTGATGAAAATGCTGCTATTGAAGGAGCTTTTCATTTTTCTGGAAGAGAGATGTTTTAAGACCTTTGGTTTACAAACTAAAAAAAAGCCATCAATTTTGATGGCTTTTTTTATGGGTTTATCTTAAGACCAATTTTGTAATTAGATCTTTTCCTAATTCTTCATTAAGCATCTTTATTATTTTTTCTTTCCCATAACTTAGTTCTTCTCTTAATACCGAAGAACTTAATTGAACAAAAAGAACATCCCTCTCTAATACAATATTTGAAGTGTACTTAACTATTGGACTTCCCATAACATTTCCCCAAGCATCCTTAACAGATACTTTGTCAAGCCCTGTTTGTAAGTGATTTACATTAATGAAATCTTTTAATACATCACTTATTGTAGATTCTTCTCTTTTTCTTTTTGCCATGTTATAAATGAATCATTTTATAGGTTTGATGTACTTTTTTTATCACATTTTCAGTTCGTTCAGCATGTGTGTCGCTAATAAATAACTGGCCAAAATCTTCATTATCAACTAAGGTAATAATTTGCTCCACTCTATTTTCATCTAATTTATCAAAAATATCATCCATAAGTAAAATCGGATTCACTTTATTCTGTTCTTTGATAAAATCGAATTGAGCCAATTTTAAGGCTATTAAATATGATTTTTGTTGCCCTTGTGAACCAAACTTTTTTATAGGATGTCCATCAATTTCAAAAATGAGGTCATCTTTATGAATACCAAAGTTTGAATATTGACTTATCTTATCTTTTAAAGCATTTTCTTGAAGTAAAGTACGTAAATCACTTTCTTGTAACTGACTTCTATAAGTTAAATTAACAGACTCTTTGCTGTTACTAATGGATTGATGTCTTTTTAAAAAGATAGGTAAGAAATTATCAAGAAATATTTTTCTTTTTTCAAAAATGATCGAACCATATTCATGCATTTGCTCATTGTAAATATCTAAAGTGTCCTGATTAAAAGTGTGATTCACTGCAAAATATTTTAAAAGCGAATTACGTTGAGATATCACTTTATTATAATTTAAAAGCGTTTTTAAATAACTAGAATCACCTTGTGAAATAACTCCATCAATAAATTTTCTACGGGTATCACTTCCTTCAATAATAAGATCTCTATCAGCAGGTGAAATGATTACAAGTGGTAAAAAACCTATATGGTCACTGAATTTTTCATAAACCTTGTTATTCCTTTTTATAATTTTCTTTTGACCTCTTTTTGCACTCACTATAAAACGTTCATCCCGATCATTCTTCGCATAATTTCCCTCAACTACAAAGAATTCTTCTCCATGTTTTATATTTTGCCCTGTTATTGGATTAAAATAGCTTTTTCCGAAGGAAAGATGGTAGATTGCATCCAGCACATTGGTTTTTCCAACCCCATTATTACCCACTAAACAGTTAATCTTAGGGTCAAATTGAAACGTAATCGATTCAAAATTCTTATAGTTAAGTAATGAAATGTCTTTTAGCGTCATAGTAATCAGCCTGTTGCGAGTTATATTGATATTTTTTTAAATTTTTGAAACTCACAATTAATGGGATTGCAAATTATCGAAAAATAATAAATAGTTGTGCTTTTAAATTCTAATAAATATTTTATTTTTGCAAACCTAACAAGTGAAATTATGGCAACGTACAAGAAACGAGGATATAAACCAAAAACGAAAGCTGAAAAGCAAGTAGAGTTGGAAGATGATAGCACAACAGCTGAAGTATTTAATACTTTAGATGAAACTGCTAATAAGACGGAAGCATGGGTTGAAAAAAACCAAAAAGCAATATTAAGTATTGTAGGTGTTATCGCAATCTGTGTATTAGGATATTTAGGATACCAACAATTTATCCAAGAGCCTAAAGAAGTAGAAGCTGTAAATGACATGTACCAAGCTCAGCAATATTACGAGCAAGCATTAACTGCTACTTCAAAAGATTCATTATATAATTTATCTCTTAATGGAGGTGAAGGGAAATATGGTTTCCTTGATATTATTGAAAATTACGGAAGTACAAATGCTGGAAATCTTGCAAATTATTACGCCGGTATCGCTTATTTGAATACAGGAAAATACCAAGAGGCAATTTCACATTTAGATAGTTTTAAAAGTGAAGATGATATGTTAGCACCTATAGCAAAAGGAGCTATTGGAGATGCTTTTGCTCAATTAGAACAAAATGAACAAGCTTTAAAATACTATGAAGCTGCTGCAGCATTACGTAATAATGATGTTACAACACCTCGTTTTTTATTGAAAGCAGGAATTATTGCAATTAACTTAGGAAAAACTGAAGTTGCATTAAAGCATTTTAAAGCGATTACTGAAAATTATCCTACTTCAGCAGAAAATTCAAAGGCTACTTTATATGAAGGAAAAGTAGAAGCAATGAAATAATATGGCTACAAAAAATAAAAATTTATCTACTTACGATAAAGCAACAATCCCAAACTCGAAAAATTTTCGGTTTGGGATTGTTGTTTCAGAATGGAACCCAACCATTACTGAAGGATTGTTTCAAGGAGCATTTGATGCATTATTAGAGAATGGAGCTATTAAAGAAAACATTGTTCGTTGGAACGTTCCTGGTAGTTTTGAACTGATATACGGTTGTAAAAAAATGCAAGAAAGCTATGATATGCTAGATTGTGTAATTGCAATTGGTAGTGTAATTCAGGGAGAGACGAAACATTTCGATTTTGTTTGTGAAGGAGTTTCACAAGGGATTAAAGATCTTAATGTACAAAATGATATTCCTGTTATATTCTGTGTACTTACAGATAATACAATGCAACAATCTATAGATAGAAGTGGTGGTATTCATGGTAATAAAGGAACTGAAGCTGCTATCGCTGCAATAAAAATGGCACAACTTAGAAAAGACGCTAAGTTTTAAGTTTTATTTAATAAAGACTTGTTAGATCATTAGTATTTTTACTTTCAGAATAATTTTTTAATCACATTTGGTATAACTATTGTTGATAAATGAGAAGTGTTAGATAGCCTACACACTACATTTTTAACTACATTTGAAATACTATGGGACTTCTAAAAACAAGAAAAAATAAAAAGTATGGGTATTCACCACGTTATTATAATGATAAAGGTGAGGGTAATCCATATCAAATTGAACATAAATTTGATAAATTTAGAAGTACTGTAGGTGAAAATCAAGGGCTTAAAGGAAAGTTTAAAAACGCTATTCAGGATTTACAAAGTACTGAAAAGAAAGGTACCAATAAAACAATCTTAATTATCGTAGCTATTCTTGTATTATTCTTTCTTTTTATTATTGATTTCGATTTATCTATATTCAGTTTAAAAATGTAATGGCAGACATTATTCAGTTATTACCCGATCACGTTGCCAATCAAATTGCTGCAGGAGAGGTTGTTCAACGACCAGCTTCAGTTGTAAAAGAATTGCTTGAAAACGCGATTGATGCAAAGGCAACTTCCATAAAGTTAGTTATTAAGGATGCGGGAAAAACGTTAGTTCAGATAATTGATAATGGAAAAGGGATGAGTGTGACTGATGCACGATTGTGTTTTGAACGTCATGCTACTTCTAAAATTCGTAAAGCTGAAGATCTTTTTAATATCCATACGAAAGGTTTTAGAGGAGAGGCATTAGCTTCAATTGCTGCTATTGCTCATGTTGAATTAAAAACCAAACCTGAAGAAGATGAAATTGGTACACATATTTGTATTGAAGGAAGTAATGTAAATTCTCAAGAACCTGTGGTTGTTCCAACTGGAACCACTATTTCAGTAAAAAATTTATTCTACAATATTCCAGCTAGAAGAAATTTTTTAAAAAGTAACCCTGTAGAAACAAGACATATAATTGATGAATTCCATCGAGTTGCTTTAGCGCATCCAAAGATTGAATTTATTATGATAAGTAATGGTGCATCAATTTTTAATTTGCCAAGTTCAAACATTCGACAAAGAATTGTCAACATATTTGGGGCTAAAACAAATGAAAAGTTAGTTCCTGTTTCAGAAGAAACCGATATTGTAGTTGTTGATGGTTTTATCAATAAACCAGCATTTGCTAAAAAGAGTAGAGGAGAACAGTTTTTCTTTGTCAATAATCGATATATAAAAAGCCCTTATTTGCATCATGCCATTCTTTCTGCTTTTGAAGGACTAATAAAAGAAGGTACTCAACCTGGTTATTTTTTATTCTTAGAAGTAGATCCTCAATCCATTGATATTAATATTCATCCAACAAAGACTGAAATTAAATTTGATGATGAACATTCTATATACGCAATGTTAAGAGCTACAATTAAGCATAGTTTGGGACAGTTTAGTATTGCTCCTGTGTTAGATTTTAATAAAGATTCAGGGCTTGAAACACCTTACGATTACAATAATAAAAAACCGGTTCCTCCAACTATAGAAGTGGATAGAAATTTTAATCCTTTTCAGAAAGAAACTTCTCAAGGAAGTTATAATTCTTCTTTTAAGAGAGATAAAACATCTTCTTGGGAAGCAATGTATGTTGGTCTAGAAAATGGTGCTTCAACTGAAAAGTTTTCTAAACATGATTTAAAATTTGAAAGTGATGAAGTTACTGGAAAATTGTTTGAAACCAATGATAATGTAAGTGGAAGAAGTACTTTTCAACTTCAAAAGAAATATATTATTAGCCCTGTGAAAAGCGGAATGATGGTCATACATCAAAATTTGGCGCATCAACGTGTATTGTATGAAGAGCTATTAAAAAATATAACGGTTAAAGAAGCTGTGAGTCAGCAATTATTGTTTCCACTGCAAATTCATTTATCACATATAGACATTGCAATTATTAAAGGAATTCAAGAACAACTAGAACATACTGGATTTGTGTTTTCTTCCTTTAAAATTGATTCCTTAGAGATAAGTGGAATACCTGTAAATATTACTGAAAGTCAGATAAGCAATATCTTAGTACAGTTGATCAATGATATTAATGATGAAATTCCCGAACCTGGATTTAGTCAGAATGACTTATTAGCAAAATCATTAGCAAAAAGTTTTGCAGTAAAAACAGGGAAATCTTTAAATACAGAAGAACAAGAACATTTAATTCACCAATTATTTGCTTGTAAAGAACCAACGATTTCACCTACTAATAAACCTGTGCTCATCACAATTGATGCGTCAGATTTAGATAAAAAATTTATGTAAATGGGTAGATTAACAGATACAGTAAAACATCTTATTATTATTAATGTGATTTTCTTTTTGGGATCGCAGTTTTATGTGTTGTTAGATGATTGGTTTTCATTATTTTATTTTGAAAGCCCTCGTTTTCAATTGTGGCAACCCTTGACTCATATGTTCATGCATGGAGGTTTTAGTCATATTTTGTTTAATATGTTTGGTCTGTTTATGTTTGGTTCTCCTTTGGAAGCACAATGGGGAAAAAAGAAATTTTTATTCTTTTACTTTTCGGCAGGTTTAGGAGCAGCTTTAATTCATTCATTAGTTAATTATTATCATTTTCATACAGGATTTGAAGCCTTATTATCATTAGGAGCCTCAGAAACTGAGATTTGGGATTTAGTAAATAATACACTAGCACAAGGTTCTTATAGAGAAATTCCAGAAATTGGACTTGATGTTTCCAGAAATTTTTTCACCTCTTTTAATACACCAGCAGTTGGTGCTTCAGGCGCAATATATGGCGTATTAGTTGCATTTGGTTTAATGTACCCTAATGCCGAATTAATGCTTATATTTTTACCGATACCTATTAAAGCGAAATATTTTATTCCAGCAGTAATCCTTATGGATTTATTCTCAGGTTTAACAGGTGTTTCATTGTTTGGCCAAGGTATCGCACATTGGGCACATATTGGAGGTGCATTATTTGGTTTTATTATGGCTTGGTATTGGAAAAAGAACAGTTTTAATGATCGTCGTTGGAATTAAATATGGCTACAAACAATCTATTATATCAGTTTAAAAAATCTAGTATTGTTATAAAATTAATAGCAATCAATATAGTTGTATTTCTATTAATCAACCTTAGTTCATTTTTCTTCTCTATACCTCCAGCAATATTAACAAAATGGTTGGTGTTACCCGAAAACATTGGTGATTTAATCACTCAACCTTGGTCATTATTTACTTATAGTTTTTTACATTTTGGCTTGTTCCATTTATTGTTTAATATGCTTTGGTTGAACTGGTTTGGAAAATATATACTCAACCTTTTTTCTGAAAAACGTTTTTTAACTCTTTATTTATTAGGCGGCTTTTTTGGAGGCTTATTATTTATTTTATCTTACAATGTATTGCCAGTTTTCAAAAATCAATCTGGCTATTTATTAGGTGCTTCTGGAGCAGTAATGGCAGTTATTGTTTTTATAGCTACTTATACTCCAAATACATCTTTACGGTTTTTCACACTAACGATTAAACTTTGGCAAATAGCTTTGTTCTTATTTTTGTTTGATTTATTACGTTTACCAACTTCTGGAAATGAAGGCGGGCTAATTGCACATGTTGGAGGAGCTATATTTGGTTATGTGTATGCCATACAATTAGCAAAGGGGAATGACATAGGGAAATGGTTTGAAAACATATTAGATTGGTTTGTAAATCAATTTAAACCTAGAAGTAAAAGGCCTTTTAAGAAAGTACATAAAACAACACATGCTAAAAAAGCTAAAACAAAAACTAAAGCCAATAATTCTAAAGATGAGCATCAAAAAAAGATTGATGCTATTTTAGATAAAATAGGAAAAAGTGGATATGAAAGCTTAACAAAAGCCGAAAAGGATTTTCTTTTTAAAGCTGGGAAAGAAGATTGATTAGACTAAAAAGTTAAAGTGTTCGTTTAGAAATAGGCAAAACCGTTTAAGTTGGGGATTTTAAAAAAAATATTATATGGATTGAATAGCTTAGTAGCAATACTATTAGTTATTTCATTTATTCTACCATATGTGCCTCCACAGACATCACCTACGCTATCAGTGTTGAGTTTAGCAGTTTCTCCCTTAATTTTAATTAATATCTTATTCTTTTTTTATTGGACGATTCGATTAAAAAAGAAGGCTTTGCTTTCAGGGTTAATATTGTTAATAGCTTACTTTCATTTTAATCCTTTTTTTGAATTTTCTTCGGAAGGTGATGTATCAAATTATGAAAACAACTTAACCTTATTAAGCTACAATGTTAGACTTTTCAATGCTTATGAGAAAAACCCAAAAGAAAAAAATGTACCTGGAATTATATCAGAAATTATAAAAGAACAACAGCCAGATATTATTAGTATTCAAGAATATTATAGAGAACATGAAGTAGATTTTTCAGCTTATCCTTATCAATACAAATACTTTAAAAGAAAAACAACAAAATTAGGTCATGCTATATTTTCAAAATATCCTTTGATAGAAAAGGGAGCTTTTGATTTTTTAGAATCAAATAACAATGGAATTTATGCAGATGTAATTGTTAATAGCGATACACTGAGAATCTATAACTTGCATTTACAATCTATGAGTATAACGCCTTCCGTTAGTTCAATACAGGAAGAGAATAAAGACAGATTAAGAAAAAGAATTGCTGGTGCATTTGTTAAGCAACAAAATCAGGTAGTTCAAGTGTTGGCACATAAAACAACCTCAAAATATCCAGTGCTTTTAAGCGGTGATTTTAATAACACTCCATTTTCATATACTTATAAAGAATTGCAAAATGATATGAAAGATACTTTCATTGAAAGAGGAAACGGAATTGGAACTACGTATTCATTTGATTCATATCCAATGCGAATTGATTATATTTTTACTTCAAAATCATTCGATGTTTTAAAGTTTAATACGGTTGAGAAAACTTTTTCAGACCATTATCCTATTGTTACGACAGTTGGTTGGGATTAATTTTCAATTCTTTTAAATAAGTAATCGTATTTGGACCTTCATTAAATAATAGATCCAGGATAGATAAATTTGGCAAAAAGCC
>JAHRWC010000166.1 GCA_019090365.1 Flavobacteriaceae bacterium | reverse complement strand
CGAAAGTGGCGTCTGGCGGCGAGTGATTGGCACAAACAAATTTTCGTATCAAATGTTGGAATCGCAACGTGCGAATCAGACCTGCTTATCGGCAGGCAGGTGCGTGGTCAAAACCGTTGTTTCGTTTTATTCAGATATAAAGTTAGTTAATTATTTTTTCTAGTTTTTAAAGCTAGCAGCTTATTAACCATTTTAGTTATACGTTGTTGGCAATAGTTTTTATTCTAATGCTTTATTAACCACATAATCCTAATGTTTGAAATGAAATAATGAAAAGTGACTATTATTCCAAAGATCCAACTCAATTTTTATAAATCTAAATATTAGATTGATTGGATGTGATCTCATAGATTTATTTTTAGTAAACATCAGTCACAGTTCTTAATTCTAATTTGATTATCTGATATTTGATTTATAAGTTGAGCTTTAAGCTGTTCAATAATGCGCAAGGCTTTCAATAATTTTTTATGTTCTGCATTCACAAAATACTCTAATGTTTTTTGCTGCTGACTGGTATAAATTCCTTGGCGATAATATATTTCATTAAGAGCCTCTAAACAATCATAGTTTAATTCATTAATAACATCGCTCATTTTAGAGGTTTCCCAGCTTATCTTTTGAAGATCATTAAAATTAAGTTCAAGCCTATAAGAAACATTATATTTAAATAAATTTGCGCTTAAGTCAATGGAATCATTAATTTCAATAAAAGCAGGGAAATTGATTTTTAATTCGCTCATTTCATGAATTGATGTTGTTAATTCATTTGAAATTTCTTCATCAATCTCTCTTACTCTTTGGAGAAAATTAATCAATTTTTTATTATCACTAGGATCATTAAGAGTTAACTTGTTGTTTGCTATTTCATTATTTAAATTCTCTATGACTACCTGTTTACTAGATTCTATTTTTAAGTGGTCGTTTAAATTATTAAGATAGAAAGCTAATAAAACACCAAGTGTTGTTGCGAAAAGTGTAATAAACCAAGAACTCTTATAAAGTTTTTTTAACCTGGATTTAATATTCAATTTCATATCGATTATATTTTTGTCAATGTGTTCGTGTATGGTTAGTTTCGTTAGAGCTAAGTTAAGGAAAAAGACCAGACCATAGTTCAGTAGCTTGGAATTTCCGAGAGGAAATTCAGAAGTAATGAGCTATATACGTTGTTGTGTGTTGTACATGTCTTTTAATTTTCTCTAGTAAACTCCATTATCCAATTTGTTTCCCATTCGTTTGCTTTGTCATCGAAATATGCCTGCTCCCAAAGAGCGGTATTCTCTGAATACTTTTTCCAAGTAAACCTTAATTTGTATTCCTCTCCTTGATATATTTCATTGCCATAGAACTCACCAATTCCATTTTTAAATTCTCCTATTACCTGTTCTTTCAGATAATTTTCAGGATTTGAAGTATCTGCCCAATAAATTGTCCAAATATTTGTTTTAGGATTAACCATTCTAATACTAAATCCTATGAAGTTGTCTCCATAGTGAGATGATTTCATTTCATCCATTAATCCCAATCCATTGAGAAATGGTTTAGTCTCCATTTTGGCGATGAATTCAATCCAATCAGTACTGTTTTTTAGACGTTTTTTAAGTCTTTTATTCAATACGCTCCATTTTCCTATTAAAAAATCAAAGTTTTGAATTTCAATGAGAGTATTATTCATGTTCAATTAGTTAAGGATGTTTTTTTTTATTACACACAACGTGTTCGTGTATGGTTAGTTGCGTTGGCTAGCAACTAAATTAGTAAAAGAAAACAAACCAGAGGAATTTTCAAGTACATATCGAACAATCAATTGATTATACACGTTGTTAGCAACTGTACTTTTTTTTATTAATTCAGACATTAATCACTTTTCAATTTGCTATAAATTTCTAAATCAGTGTAAATGTTTTCGGATAGTAATTCACCATCACGTTCAATTCCCTCGAATTTAAATCCAAGTTTTTTAGGAATGTTTGAACTTGGTTTATTCTCTACTGCACATTTTATTTCTATTCTGTTAAACCTTTGTTCTTTAAAGGCAAAATCACAAAGCTTCTCAACTGATTTTGTTACAATTCCTTGTTTCTGGAATTTTTCTGAGAGCCAATATCCAATTTCTGTTATTCTGTTTGTTTTGTCAGAATCTTTTAATCCAATCAAACCAATAAATTGATTCTGTTTTCTAATTGTGAAAGTGTATTCAAATTTTTCTTCAGGTGAATTCACAACTGAATTGACAAAATTTTCAGTGTCTTTAAGTTCTTGAGTATATGCGACAAAGGGTAACCATTTTCCTAAATATTCTCGCTGACTATTGATTGTATTAAAAATATCAGTAGAATCCGATAATTTTAATTGTCTTAACTCTAAACTTGAATCTATTTGAATTGTCATTTATTTCACTTTTCGCGTATTGTGGCTAACGTGTTCGTGTTATGACTAGTTGCGTTGGCTAGTACTAAGTTAGTAAATAGAAAACGAACCTGAGGGAAATCTGCAGGATTTTCCGAGTACACACAGTGCAAGCAATTTGCTATACACGTTGTTCGCTACAGTAATTAATCACTTACTTTATAGTTTCCTGGTGTAAATTCGAAAACTTTCATTAATCGATTCCAAGTATTACTTTGTGATATTGCCAATGTTAAAAAACATATTTCTTCTTTAGAAAAGAAACTTAACAATGAATTATATAAAATATCTGGTATTGGTTTGCGTTCCAATTTGGTAAGTGCGTCTGTAAAATATAGTGTTGCCCTTTCTCTATCTGAAAAGTAAGGAGTTTCTTCCCAAACACATAAAGATGATAGGCGTAGATCAGATTCACCTAGATGCTTTAGTTCTTTATGATGCATATCCACACAATAGGCACAGCCGTTCTTTTGAGCAGTCCTCAATCTGATTATTTCTATTAGTTTTCTATCCAAAGAAGAATTAATAATTGAGTCTTCAATAGTCCTTAAATTTTCGAACATTCCATTTGGAATATCTTGATATGTTATACGTTCCATAAATAATTATTTAGTT
>JAHRWC010000165.1 GCA_019090365.1 Flavobacteriaceae bacterium | reverse complement strand
CTGTAGCAGTTAATGCTCCAAAATCAAGAACAGCAAGGTTTGAATCACCAATAGCATAATAAGTACCAGTAGCATGATCAAATTCACCAGCCGTCCAATCTCCAGGCATATTACCTAATAAAGTATAAGCACCTGTAGCAACATCTACACTGTAAGCATCACCACCGTTATCAATAACGTAAGCAGTACCAGCATCAGCAGGGTCAATAGAACCAGCATTTTCAAAATTACCAGAAACTACACCAGGACCTATAGCAGTAACTACAGAACCATCAGTAGGATCGAAAGTACCAAACTCATTAGTTGCATTCATAGCACACCAAGCAGCACCACCACCTGTAGCAGCTTCTTCACCAACAACATTCATTACTAACCCTTGAGTAAGACCTAAATCACCAAAACGAGTTGGTACTAAAGCTCCACATTCAGGAGCCATAATCCAAGAAGGACCAGTTTCTCCATCATTATTACATCCAAAACGCATGTAATTAGAATTAGTTAAGTCATCAATGATAACAACTTCTAATACCATAATCTCTCCAGCAGGTACTGTTGCAGCAACTGGGATAGATACGATAGTTTCAGAATCAGCAGCTACAATAGTTCCAGCTCCAGTTCCTAATAAAGTAAGAGTCGCTGTATCTACATCTTGAGAATCAGAAGAATAAATGTTAACTGTCATTGGGAAACCAGCAGGAGTAATAACTCCAAGACCGATAGCAATTTCAGCATCTGTAACATTAAAATCTCCAGCAATAGCAAAATCATTCGCTAAATCGAAAGCTCTGTGCATAGTGTTATCTGTAAATCTTGTTGCATTTGCACAAGCAATCTCAGCACCAGCTTCTATTGTTTGAGTAGCACTATGAGTAATAACTACAGGAGGCATTCTATTTAAATCTTGATCTCCTTTAGCATTTCTTGTAGCAGTTCCAGCAGGACCATTATAAGCATTTGATCCATTTACATTTGCACTATTTACAAATGAAGAATTACCAGAAATAGTTCTAGTAGTTACATTTTGTGAAAATGTTTTTGTTGTAACACCTTTTTTAGATAAGTGGCTTCTTAATTGAAGTTGTTCCTCTTGAGTAAAATAATCTGAAATACTACCATGATTGTTACCTATTTGCTCCAATCTGTTTAATAGTTCATCAATCGGTGTTGATTGAGCTCTTTGAGCATTAGTTGTACCTACGATACAAATAACAGCAAAAAGCAATAATGTAATTGTTTTTTTCATAATTTAATAAATATTTTTAGTTAATATTTTATAAATGTACCGAAAAAAAGACTTAAGAACAAATGTTTTTCGACAAGAGGCTTTTTTTAACGTTCAAAAAAAAATGACGCAATTTCTATATAAAACAAAAAAGCCTGATTATAAACATTTTACAACCAGACTTGCTTCGTATTTAGATTAATTATTTATTCGTTTTCTACAAATGCTTCCATTACTTCATTACTTACACCCATGTTAGAAAATCCTCCATCATTAAATAAGTTTTGTAATGTTACTCTTTTGGTTAAATCACTAAACATTGCAACGGTATAATTTGCACAATCCATAGCAGTAGCATTTCCTAAAGGAGACATTTTTTCAGCATATGCTATAAAACCATCAAAGCCTTTAACTCCTTGACCAGCAGTGGTAGGTGTTGGAGATTGCGAAATAGTATTAACTCGTACTTTTTTATCCTTTCCGAAGAAATAACCAAAACTACGTGCAATAGATTCTAAATATGCTTTATTATCTGCCATATCATTATAATCTGGAAACACACGTTGAGCTGCCATATATGTAAGGGCTACAATACTTCCCCACTCGTTCATCGCATCTTTTTTGTACAATACCTGCATTGTTTTATGAAAAGATCCAGCTGATACATCCCATCCTTTTTGAGTCCAACTATAATTTTGGTCTGTATAATGTTTGCCTTTTCTAACATTGACAGACATTCCAATAGAATGCAATACAAAATCAATTTTTCCTCCTAATATCTCCATAGATTTTTCTACAAGATTTTCTAAATCTTCAAGGCTTGTAGCATCCGCAGGAATAATTTCAGAATTAGTTTTTTTTGCTAATTCATTTATTTGTCCCATTCTCATCGCGATTGGTGCATTTGTTAAAACAAACTCTCCTCCTTCTTCATGAATGCGTTCTGCTGTTTTCCAAGCAATTGAATTTTCATCTAAAGCTCCAAATATAATTCCTCGTTTTCCTTTTAATAAATTATAAGACATTGATTCTTCTTTGTTAGTTATTAATTATAATTTTATAATCTCTTTAAATTTCTATTCAAAGATACATTTTAATTCAGTAATTCTTTTGCGTGTAAAATTGCTGTTTCAGACTTTTCTTTACCTCCTATCATTTCGGCAATTTCTTCTATTCTTTCAGATGAACTTAATTTTCTCAATCTAGTTACAGTTACATTATTATAGTCTTCCTTATAAATTTTTAAATGATTTTCACCTCTACCAGCTAATTGTGGTAAATGCGTAATACAAATCATTTGTAAATTTTCACTCATAGCTTCTAAGATCAACGCCATTTTTGTAGCTACTTCTCCTGAAACTCCTGTATCTATTTCGTCAAAAATTAAAGTAGGTAATTTTTTATAATTGGCTAGAACCGATTTTATAGCAAGCATGATTCTACTCAATTCTCCTCCTGATGCTACCTTCTTTAAAGGCGCATAACTTAATCCTTTATTCGCAGTAAACAACAAAGACAAATTATCTGTACCATTCTTTTTAAAGGTTGGTGATTTTGAAAATTCAAATTTAAAACTTGCATTTGGTAATCCTAACTGAAATAAAATGGCTTCCATTTTTTTCTTTAATAATGGAATTGCTTTACTTCTACTCTTCGATATTTTGTCACCTATTAAAGTAAGCTTACTAAATAATTCTTGTTGTTTATTTTCTAATTCTGAAATATTCTCATCAAGATTTAATGTAGAGTCTATTTGTATTTTTAAAGAATTTTGGATTTCCATTAATTCTTCAACTGTAGCTACTGAATGTTTTTGTTGCAATTTATATATAGCTTGCAACGTATTGTTTATTTCAAATAACAAGT